>JADFYL010000023.1 GCA_015233045.1 Nitrospirota bacterium
ACCATGCCTATAAACTTGCCATAAGCTCGACTAAATCCATGACAGGGCATCTGTTAGGCGCGGCAGGCGGAGTGGAAGGGGTGTTTTCCGTGTTGAGCATCTACAACAGTATCATACCCCCTACGGTAAATCTTGACAACCCCGACCCGATGTGCGACCTCGACTACACACCCCACAAGGCGCGCAAGGCCGACATAGAGTACGCGCTATCGAACTCATTCGGGTTCGGAGGCACAAACGCCTGTATAGTCTTTAAGAGGACGGCAGATTAACTCAATGGTACTCCCTGCTTTACTTACATCGCTTGAACAGTCGCTAAACTACTACTTTAACGACAAGGAACTGCTCATTGAGGCCGTTACGCATCGCTCATACTATCACGAGTGTCTGGACAAGTCACAGCCTTATAACGAACGGGTGGAGTTTCTGGGAGACTCAGTCTTAGGGCTTGCCATCTCAGAGACACTTTACATTGAAAAGATTTTCTGCAAAAAAAACGACAAGTTAATTCATACCATTTTCACCGAATCCGAGATGTCACGCCTGAAATCTTATCTTGTGTCGAAAAAGATACTCTCTGAACTGGCGCTTGCTATGAACCTCGGCCAGTACCTCAAACTCGGCAAGGGCGAGGAGATGACAGGGGGCAGGGAGAAACTCTCTCTGCTGGCCAATACCCTTGAGGCAATCTTTGGCGCTGTGTTCCTTGACGGCGGCTATGATACGGCAAAGAAGATAATCATTGGCCTCTATCAGCCAGTTTTAACTCAGCTTTTAAACAGCCACACATCTTTTGACTTCAAGACCGAGCTACAGGAAATCAGCCAAAAACTCTTTTCCTCCCTGCCCGACTATAAACTCGCATCAGAGGCCGGTAACGACCACAACAAGGATTTCGTTTACGAGGTCTTCGTTGGCGGCAAATGTATGGGAAGCGGCAGGGGCAAGAACAAAAAGACAGCCCAATCTGAGGCGGCACGCATGGCCCTTGAGACCCTTGCCTACCCGGCAACTCCTGAGACACCCGAAACAATCAGCAAACCGAGCGCGTGTAACAACGCGGCATTACACAGCAGCAATGAATGATTTCGACAAATCAATGCCCACATCCCCGTTAACATACAAAGATTCAGGCGTTGATATAGACAAGGCCGACACATTCATTAAAGACGTCTCTCCATTAATAAAAAAAACCTTTAGAAAAGAGGTACTCACCGACATAGGTTCTTTCAGCGCCCTGTTCAAATTGGATTTGGCCAAATTCACTGACCCCGTGCTTGTAAGCGGTACTGACGGCGTGGGGACAAAATTAAAAATAGCGTTTATGGCAGGGAAACACGACACAATCGGTATAGACCTCGTTGCAATGTGCGTCAATGATGTACTTACCTCAGGGGCAGAGCCGTTGTTTTTCCTTGATTATCTGGCAGTGTCGGCCCTTGCGCCGCTCACCGCGCGGGAGATAATTAAGGGGATTGCGGCGGGATGCACAGAGGCTGGCTGCGCGCTGATTGGCGGTGAGACGGCGGAGATGCCCGGATTTTATTCAAACGGTGAATATGACGTGGCAGGGTTTTGCGTCGGCGCCGTAAACAGGCCGGACATCATAGACGGCTCTGCCATAGTGGAGGGCGACGTCGTTATTGGTTTAACATCCTCCGGGCTTCACAGCAACGGCTACTCACTGGCAAGAAAACTGTTCTTCGAAATAGAAGGGCATACGATAAATACATTCATCCCTGAACTCGGCAAGACAATCGGCGCGGAGCTGCTCACGCCGACCATTATCTACGTAAAATCAGTGTTATCTCTAAAGGGCGAAATAAAAATAAAGGGCATGGCCCATATCACCGGAGGCGGGATAATCGGCAACCTGCCGCGCACCCTTCCAGCCGGACTTGGCGCGGACATTGATAAGTCTTCATGGGAGGCACCCTGCATATTCGGCCTGATAAGAGATAAAGGCCTCATCGGCGAAGAGGAAATGTTTAAGACGTTTAACATGGGAATAGGTTATACGTTAGTTGTCGCAAAGGAAGACGCCGCGCGCGCCGTTGAAATCCTTAACGGCATGGGCCAGAAGGCATTTGCAATAGGGAAAATAATAAAAGGCACTGGGGTAATTTACAATTAGGGCCGGTAGCGTATTCATTGACAGCATCCCGTTAGACGAGGCGCTGAGAAAGTGGTTTCATTATCTATCCGATAAGGGTCTCTTACATGTGTCTCCGGCTGAGGCCATTGATGTGGCCGTCTCAATGGGCAGGATTACGGCTGAGCCGGTTACAGCGCTTTTGTCCTCGCCGTTTTTTCATTCCTCCGCGATGGACGGCTATGCCGTTAGGTTCGACTCTACCTTCGGGGCGTCTGAGACTACCCCCGTTAGGCTGACAATCCCTGATGACGCGCTCTATATTAATACGGGAGAGCCGATTCCCGACGGCTTCAACGCGGTCATTATGATAGAGGACGTAAATGTGGGAAGAGACGCCAGCGCCAACTATGTTGAAATCATAAAGGCCGCGACACCCTATCAGCATATTAGGGTCATAGGCGAGGACATCGTGGCAACGGAGCTTATTCTGCCAGAAAATCACAAAATCAGGGCAATAGACATAGGGGCGGCCCTGGCGGGCGGACATACGCAGATAAAAGTCAGAAAGAGGCCGTCTGTGGCGGTTATCCCAACGGGCAGCGAGATTGTCGCCCCCGGTGTGCCGCTTACAAAGGGCAAGATAATTGACTCCAACTCGGCAATGATAGAGGGCCTGATAACCGGCTGCGGCGCGGCGGCTGTTTGCTATCCAATCGTAAGAGACGACCTTGATGAGATAAAAACCGTCGTCAGTGAAGCGGTGAAGGCGCATTCTCTTGTGTTAATCATCGCAGGCTCATCAGCCGGCAGCAGGGACTATACCTCAACAGTGATAAAAGACCTGGGGCAGTGTATCTTGCACGGTGTAAATATCAAACCCGGCAGGCCGCTCATTCTGGGGATGATAGGGGACTGTGCCGTTGCCGGTGTCCCCGGCTACCCGGTCAGCGCATACATAACTGTAGATTTATTTATAAAACCATTGATATACAAATGGCTTGGGCTAAGCGGCCAGGAGATTGAGACTATTACCGCCGTAATCGGCAGGACGATAAGCTCGGCTATTGGGCAGGAGGAGTTTATTCGCGTAAAGGTCGGCAAAGTAGGCGATAGGTTTGTGGCAACGCCGCTTGGACGGGGGGCGGGCATTATGATGTCCCTTGTCAGGGCAGACGCGATGCTCACAATTCCGGCTATGTCAGAGGGCGTTGGAGCGGCCTCAGAGGTTAATGTCGCGCTGATGCGCCAAAAAAGCGACATACTCAACACCATTGTCTGCATAGGAAGCCATGACAATACGCTGGACGTTTTATATAACTTCCTCAAGAGGAAATACCCGCGCTACTCCTTATCCAGCGCCCACGTTGGCTCAATGGGCGGCATAATCGCCATTAAAAAACACGAGGCCCACATCGCGGGGACACATCTGCTAGATGAGGAAACAGGGTTATATAACATACCGTTTATCGAAAAATACCTGTCTGAGGAAAAAATCCTGCTCGTCAATCTCGTCCACCGGCAGCAGGGATTCATTGTAAGGCAAGGAAATCCCAAGGCGATTGCCACAATTGATGACCTCACACGGGGGGATATAATATTCATTAACCGGCAGCCTGGCACGGGCACGAGGCTCCTGACAGACAAGTGCCTGAAGGAGCGCGGGATTTCGGGACAAAAGATAAAGGGCTACGACACCATAGAATATACGCACATGGCCGTTGCCTCCGCCGTTGCCTCCGGGCGAGCAGACACAGGGATGGGGATATTGACGGCCGCCATAGCGCTGGGCCTTGATTTCATTCCGGTTGCGAAGGAGCGCTATGATTTCGTCCTAACGAGGGACACCTACGCCCTTCCTATGGTTGAGGCCCTGTTTGATATAATTGCCAACGACAGAGAGTTCAGACAGACAACCCTTCGTATGGGCGGCTATGACGTCTCAGACATGGGAAAGATAATGTACGGTAATTAGGGCATGAACCCACTCGTGTGGAGATTCGCGGTGGGGCTAACCCCACCGTCACTGACAGACAACGCATCAGACACCTCACGGCTCAAGGCCGCGCTGCTCCAGCCCCGGCTGCATATCCCGCTGAGTGTTCTCAGGGCGCTGCCCGCCCATATGCGCGATAATGATTACGTGGTAACAGGCTGCGTTGCCGCCACCGGAGACCCGGATAATAAGCAAGATAACAAGGTAGTGTCCATAGGGCGGCAGGGGTCATATGGCGTTGCGCTTGACATTGGAAGCACGAACATATGGGGGGAGCTTATAGATTTAGACACCGGCGCTGTCTTATGCAAGGAGGTTATCACAAATCCTCAGACCAGCTATGGGGCAGATATATTGACGCGGATTTTCTACTCCATGCAGGCAGATGGCGGTGCGGCGGCGCTTCACGAGTGCCTTGTTGGCGCGGTCAATGCAGTTATTAAGTCGCTGAGGGGCGAAGCGGCAATAGCACAAGAGGCCATTCACGCGGTTGTAGTTGCCGCCAATACCACTATGACACATTTCTTGCTGAACCTGCCCGTCAATAACATCCCCACAAGCCCGTACATCCCCGTGGTCAACGCACCGGGGTTTCAGTCGCCGTCCGATCTGGGGATAGAGATAAACCCAGAAGGGGTGATATACCTGTTCCCAAACGCTGGCAGCTATGTGGGCGGAGATATTGTCTCAGGCATAATCGCATCAAAAATTTATAAGTCTGACACACCGAGCATACTAATAGACATCGGCACAAACGTAGAGATTGCGGTGGGGACGAAGGACTGGATACTGGTCGGGGCGGGGGCGGGAGGGCCGGCCTTTGACGAGGGAATCGCGGGGATAGGCGGGAGGGCTGCCGAGGGGGCGATATACGATGTGTCGCTTGACGACGACTTAAACGTGAGGTTGCAGACCATTGGCGGCGCTCCTCCATCGTGCCTGTGCGGCACAGGGATGGTGAGCCTGGTTGCGAGCCTTTTTGAGGCGGGGATAATCGAGCAAAACGGGGCGTTAATTGAGGGGAAACGAAACGTAGTCAACAGCGCGCAAGGCAGTGGGTTTCTCTTACACGAGGACGGTGGGGGCAGACAATTAATCGTCTATCAAACAGAGATAAACAACTTTATCCTTTCGAAGGCGGCGATGTTCACCCTGCTTTCGATTATGACGCACACGGTAGGGCTGGCCTTCTCTGACATAGACAAGTTCATTTTAACCGGCGCGCTTGGGACACACATAAAGGCCAAAGACGTTAAGACCCTGGGACTGTTGCCAGACGTATCAGAAGACCGCATAATACACATAGAAAATGCCTCACTTGCCGGTGCGGGCGGGCTTCTGCGTGACCGCGGCCTCCTTGACAATATAACCGTAATAACAAACCTGATAACATACAAAGAGATGAACGAAGACACCGGCTTTATGAACGAGCTGCAGGGGGCAATGTTTATCCCCCATACGGATATGGTAAAGTTAAAAGGCTGAGGCAGTGAAGGAGGTATCTAACGATGTTAAAAATAAAACTTGAGAGCATTAAACTTGCAGGATTTAAATCCATTGATCCAGAGGGCCAAACAGTAGATTTTGGTGATATTACAGTCTTCATCGGCGCTAATGGTGCCGGTAAAAGCAACTTTGTGTCGTTTTTCGATATGATACGCTACATGATGGCTGGTAATTTGGAGTTATACACAAATATGAATGGCTCGGCTTCTTCTATTCTTCATTATGGCCATAAAAAAACGCCGATAATGGAAGCCGATCTTCATTTTAATGATGGTGGTGCAAAATATTCCTACATGTTTAAACTCGCTCACGCGGCAACAGATATATTTATTTTCACTGATGAGGAATTTGGATATCGCTATAATTGGGAACGCAACCCGGTAACGATAAGCCTTGGAGCAGGTCATAAAGATAGCAAGTTTATTGAGCAATCAGCAAGAAACGATGCCATGAGGCGTCTTGTTCAAACTTTTCTAAAAAATTTCGCTGTTTTTCAATTTCATGACACCTCAAGAGAAGCTAAAATAAGAAACACATGCGATATTAGTGATGATACATTCCTGTATAGAGACGCAGGCAATCTGCCCGCAATACTATACGCAATGTCAAACAATCCAGAAACAAACAAATATTATAAAAGAATTGTATCTCGGATTAACGCGGTGTTTCCTCAATTCGAGGACTTTGTGCTTGAGCCGTCGAAACATAATCCAAATCAGATAATTTTGAAATGGAAAGACAAGGAATCACAATATACCTTTGGTTCTCATCAAATCAGCGACGGAACGCTGCGGTTTATGGCATTAGCAACATTACTTCTTCAGCCCCCTGAGTGGCTGCCAAAGGTCATAATCATTGACGAGCCTGAACTAGGGTTACACCCAACGGCTATTTCCCGCTTAGCTGGCATGGTGAAATCAGTAAGCAGACATGTCCAGGTTATTCTTGCAACACAGTCGCCGCGTCTTTTGGATGAGTTCGAACCAAATCAAATCGTTGTCGTTGATTATAATGATAAATTAAAATGCAGCGAGTTTAAGAAGCTCAAGGAGAGTGACTTAACCGAATGGCTTGACAGGTATTCGCTTAGTGAATTGTGGGATAAAAATGTCATTGAGGGTAACCCATAGTGCGTTTGAATATTATAGTTGAAGGCGACACAGAGAAGGGTTTCGTTAAAAGGACGCTTGCTCCACACTTATGTGACTTTGGGGTTTATGCGAAGGCAAGGTCTGTTGGTGGTTTTGGCCGGTATATGGCTATCAAAATGGATGTCATGTCATGGCTCAAAGACGATAAAGGTGCGGACTGCCGCTTTACTACTATGTTTGACCTTTACCCTATACGGAAGGACATCCCCGGGTTTAAGAATGCTATGAAAGAGAAAGACAAATATAAACGGGTAAAGGTTTTTGAGAAGGCTATCGCGCAGGATTTAAATGACCCCCGCTTTATTCCATACATCCAGCTTCATGAATTCGAGGCCCTTATTTTGGCAGACCCCAATAGTCTTAGCTTCCAGTTTGATGGGTATGAAAAAGCCATACAGAATTTAATCGATTTGATAGAAAAAAATGACGGAAATCCTGAGCTTATTAATGACAAATTTGAGACATGCCCTTCGAGAAGAATAATCGCTGAGATTTCAGAATATGAAGATGACAAAGCATTCTACGGGGTAACAGTAGCAGATAAAATTGGAATTCAGACGATGAGGGATAAGTGCAAGCACTTTAACGATTGGCTGACGAAACTTGAAGAGTTAGGCCGGTAGCAGCCTAAAGAAGGGGAAAGCGCTGTAAAAGCAGACATCCCCATTTGTCATTGTCCATTATACCCATCCTCACCACTTGCGGTTTATTTTACATGCGTGCCTTGTTACCGCGGTCAACGTTGTTACTAATGTCTAATTGCATAAGTTTACGATAGTATCTATGTTGCTTTTTTGGGCATAAATACCTGCTGCCATGACGCATAGAATATATCGCTTATTTCTGAAATTAGACACTAAGTCGCTTGGGGGCCGAACAAATTTATCGTGTACACAAAACGGACACCCATGCCGTGCGCACCAAAAGAAAAGGAAGGAAACCGTAAACCGATTTCCTTCCTCTGTATTTACCGCGCTTTGTGTCTGTTTAGAACTTGTACGATAATGTCATGAAGTACAAGTTCGCATTGTACGACGGGTTAGAATACATCCCCGAAAGATAATTCACGTTGCCGGAGGCATCCGTTATCGTGTATGTCGAGGGGTAATCATTGTAACCATAGTCGTCATACTTGTAGCGTTCGTACGCGTATCCAACCGTCATCGTTAACGGTTTCATTACCTTCCAGGCTATTTTCGCAGAGAGTCTCTCCAACTTGTAGCTGTCTATGCTGGCAAAACCCATATTGCTCGCATCCTGAAAGGGTACGATGTTTGAAGTGAGGGTGTTGGCAGGGGCGTCCAGCGTATACTGAGCCGCTGAATTTAAGATATTGAACCCACCGTTTCCATAGGAATGCACATTGTCATATCCAAGTACCAGCGTTAGCTTCTTGGGAATCAGATAGACATCAACACTCGCTCCAAAATCAACGCTCTTTTCAGTCTGCGTATAATCCCAGTTGTAGTTGGTTGAGTTCTGGGTCGGGCTGTTCGGGTCCTGATTTCCAGCGGCGGCGTTGCGGTAGAACTGATATGACCTGTACTTCTCATACGCAACATATGTATTCAGCCTTGCGTATTTGCCAAAGGTGTAGCCCGCGTCTATATAGTACTCGTCTGTCCTGGTGTTTATCAGGCCAATCTCAGTATCAGGATAGATTGACTTTTTGTAATTGTAGCCAAGCCCTATGTCCAGATTTTCGATAGGGTAAAAGTCTAAGCTCGCCTTGATCTTATCCCTTTTCTGTGACCCGACGTCAAACTCGTTCTTATACGGCGCATACGCGTCTGTAGCCATCCATATTGAGGCGTCAGGCGCACCATTGCGGTTCATTCTCTCGTAACTCACCTTGGCGGTCACAAAATCAAACCCCGACCACTTCAGGCCAACATTGTAGATGCTGTCAGACGTAGTGGGAACGTCATACGTCAACTGCCCGCTTGCAAGATAAGGACTAGCGGCAGTTCCAGTGTTTATGTCAACCGTGTTATGAGTGATGACATAGTTATACCCGGCAGACACGACTATATGAAACGGCAGCTTGTAGGAAGCCTCCGCTCCGGCTTCACTCTTGTAATAGTCAACCGGTACAAACTTCTCCGCATTGCCCAACGAGCTTGAAAACTCGGGGTCGTCCGAGTTGTTTTTCAGGCTGCGATACTTGTACCAGGCGCTGGCGTTCAGGTTTTGGATAGGGTTCGAGGTCAGGACAAGGTTGTACGCCTGATTCTCCGCCTTACCATACCATGTCCATCTCCCTATAGCCGGAGTCCAGATGGGCGTAGTAGTAGCAAGAGTCGTGCCAATCAGAGAGGTAGTGTAAAAATCTGACTGGGACGTTGTATGGGTATTTGACATGCTCGCGTTAATCCTGCTGTTTAAGGGCAGCTCTGCCGACACTTTTAACCCATAAGCAAGGCTCTGGTTACTTGGTGGCAGGGTCAGCGTGTCAAATAGCCCTGCTCTGGAGGCTATACTGGTGCTCAGATTGGCGGTATACACATTCTGGTAGTTCATGTTTGTGTCGCCATTGTTGAAATCGGTGTACTGAAGGTACGCCGATACGAACAGGGGCTTTGTAGCATACCCCACCTCTCCCTTGAACATTGATGTTACATAGTCAATCACCTGCGGCATTTCAGTAATCGGCCCGCTTGATGACTGGCTGTTAGTGGTGGAAGTTGGTCTGGTTCCAGTCCTGTCCACCCTTTCAGCGTTAAAGTCAATGTAGAAAGGCTTCAGGACGTCTATTCTTGCCCCAGCGGCCTCTTTCTGCCTGTCGATCTTGTAGTCAAGACTGTTCCAACTCGAGTTAGGCAAATAGGAATAACCGGGCATCAAGGTCAGGGTGTTTGTCCCCGCGCCGTTATAAATGGTCTTGTCGCCCAACGAGTAATTATGCGGGAATTCGCTGTACTCCACGTATGCCTTGAAAATCCCGTACATTCCGCCATCAACCCTGTATTTCTGCGTGTCATAGCCAATATCCTCTGCCTTAAGGTTAATCCAGAAGGTTTCGGTGTCATATTTCAGCAGAATATCGCCGAACAGATTGCCTCTATAGTCGTCTCTGTACTCGTTGTACTTCGTCGAGTTGCCCTGTACGGGTCTTAACTGGCCGGACATGGTTATTTCACCGTGCAGATTGGGTATCTTTAAAATACACGCGTCTCCACAGATGTCAGCGGCGTCGCCCTTGCTTGCGCCTGTCGTGTCTTCCGCAAAAGCCACGCCAAACGGCAGGAGTATCAAAAAGATTGCGAACAATACTAGCTTTGCTTTCATTGGTAGCCCTCCTATCATTATTTTGTCCATCCTATCTTATAAACCGCTGTCCATAAATTCCAGGACCGTTGCTTCCATGAATTTGAATATGGCAGTTCACGCAAGCCTTGAGATCGGTTTTGATCATGGTTGAGTAAAACCCCGTCGTGGTTCTGGAGAATGTGGCATAGTTGCTATAAGGGGTATTACCATGACCGGTACCCTGGTGACAGTCTTTGCAAAGGATCGGCGGCCTTGCGGTGAGGAGCCTGTTATGATTGCTGCCATGAGGAGTGTGGCATGTCAGGCAATTCTCTACAACAGGAGGGTGCTCATACATGAACGGACCTCTTTTTTCCGCGTGGCACTTGTAACACAGTTCATTGACGGTGTCGGCCTTCAGCATCTTTGAATTGAACTCACCGTGAGGGTCGTGACAGTCGTTACACAGAACCTTGCCCTCTATAATAGGATGGTGGGACTGCTTGTGAGCCTGCATCTTTATATCTTTATGGCACTTGAAGCACAAATCCGGCTGTTTATCCTTTAAGAACTTTTCGTTCTCACTCAACATGATCTTATGGCAGCTATCACAGGAAAGTCCAGCCGACGCGGCGCTGTGTTTGCTCATGCTCCAGAATACCTGGGCCTTATTGGCCTGATGGCAAGCGAGACACTTTGCGCTCTTCAGTGCTGCATCCACATTTTTGTCAAAGTTGAATATATCTACGCCTCTACCACCGCCTTTCTCAACGTGCTTGGCACCGGCGCCATGGCAGGTTTCGCACGCATCCTGGGACTCAGGTCCTTTGACATGCGCCTTGCCGTGAACAGACTTTTTATAGGCCTCGTAACTATCCGGGTGGCACCCTTTACATGTCTCGGCGCCAACGAACCCTTCTTTTGCATCGGCTGCCTTTGTCTCTGTAGCCGCTTTCGCTGCCGGTGCCGCGCCTGGAGCTGCCGCCTTGTCATCGCCGTAAGACGAAAACGCAAATACAAAGGTAAAGACGACAAGGATCAAAAACTGAACTGCATATCTCTTGCTCATTTATAACCTCCTTTAATAATACTTTTAACTACTAATTTAAAAAACAATTTACTTCACCATCACAAGGCGAAAACCAAGCGAACGATGGCCAAAGCTAGGCGAAACCCCTGTGCGGTGCGAGCTTCTCACACCCAAAGGACCGTTGCTCCAACCGCCGCCACGCTCAACGCGATACTCGCCGGAACCCTGATATACGGGATTATTTTTTGGGAGCTTGTTGTATGCCTCAGCGCTATAAACGTCCTCAACCCACTCCCACGCATTGCCGAGCATGTCATAAAGCCCAAACGCGTTTGGTTTAAAGCTGCCAACCGGCGCCGCTACTAGGTACCCGTCGTCACAGTTAAAAGCCCTCCACTTAGGATATTTTTTCAGCGCGGTGGCGTCTGCCACGTTTGCATATTTGCAGGCCTCAGCGGCGTCATTTCCCCAGTAATAAGCCGCGGTTGACCCGGCGCGCGCAGCATATTCCCACTCGGCCTCTGTAGGCAGCCTGTAAGCGTGGCCTGTCTTAGATGAAAGCCACTTCGCGTACTCTACCGCGTCTTCCCATGAGACATTTACAACTGGCTGTTTGGGATCGTCTAAGCTTATACCTTCAAAGGTACCGCTTTTATGTCCGGGACGAAATTTTTTGAACTGTTCATTGGTCACTTCATACTTCCCCATTGAAAAATCACTTACGCACACTTCATGGACAGGCCTCTCATTGGGGTCGCCATCCCCGACGGAATCCCCCATCTGGAAACACCCGCCCTTAACAGCTACGAACTCAATGCCTGCTGCATTGTCCGTGCCGGCGGTTTCTCCGAAGACGACGGCTGGATGAGCGGCGAGCAGAACCAGCGACAATACTAAAAACACATTGACAACCAAGACCCTTAAAAACATCTTCAACCTCCTGGTACTTTAATCGTTGATAATTATCCTATCAACACTCCTATCAACACTACAACTACTAAAGCCCCTTCTGATGAGCTCCGAGCTCCTTAATATCCCTATCCCAATAGCTCCTCTTTGCTTTGCACCAAAATCGCCCATGGCCACCTTCGGCCACTCCCAGCACTCCTGAAAACAAAGCGGACACTGATTCAAAGACATACATTGTTATTACCTGCTATCACCACCCTCTCAAAACCCATAATAGCGCTCCATATTGAGCACCTTTGTTCACTCAAATACCGCATACTTTCAAGAAACTACCTGCATTTATCATTTTTTGTGCATTCCCAACGCACCCAACCGCAAAGACAACTCCCCTGTCAATTTCCGTAGTAACTTCTATTATTTTTCGTGCGGCAACACACCTACCCTCACCATCAGAGCACCGCCCGCCGTACCATCCATCGGGCCACCCGCCTATCTGTAGTGCAACTTTAATCACAGCAAGCACAGTTTACACCAAGAGATTATTCATTGTCAACCCTTATGGGGCTTAGCAAAAAAAAAACTACATAAAAAAATATGACAGAACTGGAAGCGAAGCATACCGCTGAAGACAGTGGCCATGCAGGGAGCTCCGCCTGTATTTTTTATACTTGTTTAAGTACCTATAAATTTATTAATATAGAGGCGGTTTGTTGCGAGGCAGGCTATGGAGAGGCCGTTATGGTGGTATGTCTACCGCGGACGCGGTGGTTTTAATGTACTTAATATAGAAACAATATGGAAACAATCATATGAAAATCTCTGTAAATTTAAAAATTATGGTTTTATTAACCGCCCTTCTGGCGGTGGGTGCCCTGATTTTCTGGTATAAATTTATTTTACGAACCAACGAGGAGATAATTGCCAAGACAGCGGAGGACGCCGTTTATACCCTTGAAATTATCAGAAACAGTATCAGATATAGCATGATGTCAAACCACAGCGAAGTCGTCCAGAACATATTGGAGAGCACTCCCGCATCAGGGGTTCGCACTGCTATCAGGGTAATAGACCACAAGGGTAACATCAAATTCTCGTCGGATAAAAATGACCTTGGCAAGGCCATACCGTCGAATTCAATGATCTGCAGGGAGTGCCACAATATTGATAGCAAGGTCATCCTTAAAAATACCGGCAGGAATTACTTCTTTACCGATAGTGAAAACGGTGGCCACGCGCTCAGGGCCTTCATACCCGTAAAGAACGAACCCGCGTGTTCGTCTGCCGCATGTCATGTCCACGCGCCGGACGCCACAATAAACGGCATCATTGAGGCGGAGGTTCCCATGGCTTCGTTAGATAAAAAATTCAGAGATAAAAATCTCGATGTCTTTATACTTGGAATTGTTTTTCTTGCCCTGATTGCTGTTACCCTGTATGTACTGATGTTGAAACTGGTAATCAGGCCTGTGATATTGATATCCGAGGGCATAAGGATGATAACGAGAGGCTTCTACGGCCATCCGATAGACGTTCGCATGGAAGATGAGATAGGCGCGTTAGGGCAGGCCTACAACGACATGACAAAGGAGTTAAAGGCGGGGAAAAACGAACTTGAGGAAAAGACCAGGTCGCTTTCTGACATTATGGAGCAGAAATCTCTTGAAATCAGAAAGACTCAGAAGCAGTACATGTATACGGAAAAGTTGGCCTCTTTGGGCAGAATGGCGGCTAGCGTGGCTCATGAACTAAACAGTCCTCTTACGGGCATAATTGTATTTGCCAGGTTATTTTTAAAACGAGTCCCCCCTGATAACAAGGCCGACCAGGACGACCTGAAGGTCATAGTTGAACAGGCCGAGAAGTGCTCTAACATCATAGCCGTGTTGCTTGGATATTCGAGGACAATCCCCTCGGACAACCTTGCCATGGACGTCAATAGCGCGATAGAAAACGCCTTAAACATCCTCAAAAATCAGTCAAAGTTTTATAACGTTGTGGTAGAGAGAGAGCTTGACACAGTACTGCCGCGCATACATGGCGACCAGTCGCAAATTGAGCAGGTATTTATCAATCTTCTTATTAATGCCTCAGACGCGATGAACAACAAGGGGAAGATATTTATCAGGACAAGGAGTTTTACCGAGGATACCAACGAGTATGTCGAGATAGAATTCACAGACACCGGCCCAGGCATACCCATAGACAATCTCGAAAAGATATTCGAGCCATTCTACACGACAAAGCCTGAGGGAAAGGGCACCGGGCTAGGACTGGCCGTGAGCAAGGGTATAGTTCAAAACGCGGGAGGCCGCATATTTGTCAAAAGCAAGGCCGACGAGGGCGCAAGTTTCTTCATACATCTGCCAATAAACAAGGTATAGAGCCACCCCCTGTGATACGCCTTGTTGACAAACTCAGGGAAATAACCACCAGACTAAGAAACGCTGGTATTAAAGACGAGGCAAAGGAAGCCGAGGCCCTCCTTTGCCTCGCCCTAAGCGTAAACAAATCCGCCCTCTATTGCCGTGACTTTGGCGAAATAGTTGACAATGTCAACTCCTCCACCCACAAACTTGATTCCCTGATAACCCGCAGACTTGCCCGGCAACCCTTTCAGTACATCGCCGGAGAGACCGAGTTCTTAGGGCTGTCTTTAGCTGTCGGTGCGGGCGTACTAATTCCCCGGCCTGAGACCGAGCTGCTTGTTGAGATAGTTGCGACTATTCTCAAACGCGCTAACAAGCCAACACTAAATGTGCTTGACCTATGCACGGGAAGCGGCTGTATTGCCCTTGCGCTGGCGAAGCAATTCCCTGCCGCCGTCGTCCACGCGGTTGACATATCGGAGACTGCCCTAAGGTACGCCGCCGCAAACGCCGAGGCCAACAACATTAAAAATATCACTTTCTACACCGGCTGCCTGTATGATCCCTTGCAAACCCATACCTTCGACGTAATCGTATCCAATCCCCCGTACATTAAGACCGGGGATTTAACCCTTCTTGAGCCTGAAATCCGCCTTTATGAACCTGTTGAGGCCCTTGATGGGGGGCCGGACGGTCTGCATTTCTACAAAAAAATCATCACCGGCGCGGCAGGACGCCTGTCCGAAGGCGGCATAATGGCATTTGAACTGGGCGACACACTCGCTGCCCAAGTAATGGAAATTGCCCGCGAGGCGGGCTACAGCAAATTCACCCTCAAGTCCGACTACTCCTCAACAGAGCGATTTCTGGTAATAAATGGATAAGATAACCCATGGATAAACCGCTCGAAAAACTCTCCATCACGCCACCCCTTCCCGGCGTTTATCTATTTAAAAACGCGAAAGAGAAAATACTTTATGTCGGCAAGGCGCGAAGCCTGAGAAACCGCCTGAGGAGTTATTTTCACAAAAGCATCTCGGGAGATTTAAGAAAATCCGCCCTTGTTGATGAGGCCACTGACTTCTCCTTCGTCGTCACACAAAACGAGATAGAGGCACTGGCGCTTGAGTCCAACTTCATTAAGCAGTACAGGCCGAAGTATAACGTCATCCTGAAAGACGACAAGAACTATCCATATCTGAAGATAACCGTGACCCAGCAGTGGCCGGGGATTGAGGTAGTGCGGCGGTTTGACCACGGGGGCGACATTTATATAGGGCCATACGTGTCATCACGTGGAATGAGGGAAACCCTCGACTTCATCAGAAAGTATTTCCACGTCAGGACGTGCAGGTATAAAATAGAAAACCTTAAGAGGCCATGTGTGGAGTATCAGATAGGACACTGCGGCGCGCCATGCGTCGGCCTTATAAGCAGAGAGGACTACATGGCGGCGGTCAATGACATGATAAAATTTCTAAAAGGCGACAATCAGACTATTCTTGCCAACCTCACGCAAGCTATGGCCATCCACTCAGAGTCCCTTCAATACGAAAAGGCCGCCATAGTACGAGATAAAATCGCGGCGATACGTGAAACATGGGAGACGCAGAATGTGATAGACCCGGCGCTTGCCGATTCGGACGTAATTGGATATTACGGCACGGGGAACGAGGGCATGTTTAACGTATTTTTCATACGAAACGGGGTATTAACAGCCGTGAAGGACTTCCACATAAAAGACCTCAAGGGGCTGTCCTATAAGCAATTGCTCTATACATTTATTGAGCAGTTCTACAATAAAGACATAGTCCCGCCGGACCGCATAATAGTGGCGCAGAAACCGGCGCAACCGGGTACGCTGAGGGCATGGCTGAAAAAAAGGAAGGGAAACCTGGTAGATATAATAATCCCGATAGACCCGGCCCCCGGCACACTGGCCGACATCCTTAACATGGCAACCGAAACCGCGAAGAGAAATCTGTCTCTAAAGCGCGGTCTCATGGACACGGCGGACAATGCCATCATGTCAGAGTTGGCTCATAGACTCAACCTTCCTGACCCTCCCACAAACATAGGCGCGTTTGATGTTTCCACGATATCGGGGAGCGAATCGGTGGGGGCGTTTATTTGCTGGAGGGATGGGCGCTTTGCGAAGGATTCCTACCGCCGCCTTAAAATCAAAACCGTCACGGGAGTGGACGACTATTCGATGATGACCGAGATATTTATGCGCGTCGCAAAAAACCTCGGAGATGAGTTTCCCCACCTGCTTGTTATAGATGGAGGAAAGGGGCAGCTTGAGAGCGCCACTAGCGCATTGCGGCAATTGAACGCCGAAGGCCTATTTATATACACCCCCCCGGCCGTTATCTCAATAGCGAAAAACCCTGACAGGGTATTTATTCCGGGCGCGTTAAGGGGGATAAGCCTTGAGGATGGCTCGCAGTCTTCACTATTTCTCAAGCGAATCAGGGACGAGGTACACAGATTCGCAATCACCTATCATAGACATTTAAGAGACCAACGAATGAAACGCTCCCCGCTTGAGGCTATTAAGGGCATATCGAAAAAGAGACGGCTTGAGCTGTTAAGACACTTTGACAGCATAGAGGCGATTCGGGCGGCAAAGCCCGAAGAAATATCGTCACTAAAGGGGTTTAACGCGAAGCTGGCGCAAACCATCCTCGCCGAGTTACAAATCCCCTAAAAATACAGGTCAAGGAGGGTTACCCTCCTTGCGGGAGTTTGAGGGCAGCGCCCTCAATGTCTCGGGGCATCTTAACTTAGAAATCCCTGATATTGGCCTGAATGCAGGCTAAGAACTTTGAACAATCGCCGTGTTGGAACGATGCAATGCTGGCTTGAATCATTTCGTCCCGACTGACGTTTTTCCATTCGATGTAATAGCCGTGAATGGCCTTCAAATGTTGGAGATCAAAATTACCTTTAAGCGGGTTTTGTGAAAGTTCGTATGATCGCGCGCTGGCAAAACATGCCTCGGCCTCTTCAAGCTCTGCTGTTGTTGTAATGCCAAGCCTGTTTCTTAAGACGCCTGTGGCCGAATCTGCGTAATGGTCAGAGCTTGAGTACTTTGACACGGGCGTAACGCTCATAAAGATTGCTGATAACATCATGAATAGTCATCTCACCGCGTGTCACACGCTCTAAATCGGCAACTGTTTCAGGCGGCACTACCAATCCCTCAAGATGCTGCTGTGCAATGGCATGATCGAACGCGCGTCTGCCGCGTTGAAACTCATTATTAGTCACTGCACCCTCCTTACTTCACCATTGATTATACCATATTTTGCCATAACACAGCTATGCTCTATAATCCATAAACTATTCCAACCTTCTAATCAGTTCATCCCTGAAACGCGGGATATTTCCTCCTTCTTTCAACAATCCCCGTTTGATAAGACACTCATATACCTCAAGGACAATTGGCTTATAAAGAAACGACGAATTAAGCAATTTTTCGTTTGAGAATATTTCTATCGGCGTACCAATTCCAGCTACCGCGCCTTCCTTCATAACGATAACGCGGTCAGCCCACTCGTAGGCCAAATCTATGTCGTGGGTTGACATTATCAGCGTCACTCCCCTGGCGTTAAGCGTTGAAAATATCTGGATAACCTGTTCCCTGTGGACATGGTCAAGACCGGCAATCGGCTCATCCAACACAAGTACCTGCGGCTCCATTGCTATGACACCGGCAATGGCGACAAGTTTCTTCTGCCCGTGGCTTAAAAAGTGCGTGGGGCGCTCCTTTAGTTCATAAATCCCGCACGCATTCAGCGAATCATCAACCCTTCTTTTTACTTCCTCCGGGGATAAGCCTAAGTTCATCGGGCCAAAGGATACGTCCTCTGCAACGGTGGCCGAAAATAGTTGAACCTCCGGGTCCTGAAAGACAATCCCGACGCGCCTCCTTAGATTGGACAGTGCCTTACGTTCGTACGTAATTTCCATGCCGTCAAGGAGAATCTTCCCGCTCAATGGCCGCAATATCCCATTTAAATGAAGCAAAAACGTGGTCTTACCGGCACCGTTTGCCCCTAACAGCGCATACTTCAAACCTCTTTCAATACATATAGAAACATCGTTTAAAGCCGTAACGCTGTCATATTTGAATGTGATGCCTTTTGCTTCTATCATCCTGAGCCTATTACGATTAAAAAAATGTCAATGACTGTAATTGCGGCGATATTGACCGCTGAAGATTTAAAAACTCTTTGCATGACATTCAGCTCGCCGGTGAATCCACGCGATTCAAGGGCAGTGTTCAGATAGTCCGCCTGCCTGAGCATTCGCGCAAACAGACTTGAAATCGATATCCCCATTGAACGATACGAGTTTTTTATTCCATCATAACCCAAACGCGAAGACTGCGCGGTGCGGGTCTTTTGCGTAATATCCATAAATACAAAGATAAATCTGTATGTCAGGCCCATCAACTCAACAATAATCGAAGGCACGTGGATTTTCCTGAGCACCAGCAATATATCGGCGGCGGGGGTTGTCAGAATTAAAAAATAAAAACAGGAAATTGCGGCAAACGTCCGAAAAAACACAAACACCGCCCCATGTAAATCTACGGCACCATACGCCACAGCAACACTCCCCAAGCAAACAAAGACAAACGCCTTAAACATAATTCCCACGTAATACCCAAGGGGAATCCGCGCCAGAAATAAAACCGCCCCCGCCATTATCATAAAAACAGTTAAATGTACCACCGTTGAGCCGCTGATTAAAGTTATCACCATACATGAGAATGAAAATACGAGTTTCTCAACCGGATGAACGTCCCGGAGGGCATTAGAATAGGCGAATCTATCCGGCATCGCGGTTTATTGTCTACCTTTTTTTCTTTTACGCATGATATAAAAAAAGATAAACCCAGCCCCTATGGAGGCCTGAAACACGAAGAGGAGCTTTTCAGTCCCCTCGTTCGGACTCCAAAGCGGTTCAGCCCACCGCACATAACCAGAGTTGATTTCCTTTATGACCAACTCGGACTTGTCGTCGGTGCCCATCAAATCGGACGTCATACTAATCAAGGCCGGGGCTAATGCGATTAAAATAAATAATATAACCAACGAGATATTTTTTCTCGTAAACATTCAGGCCTCCCCTCTTGACAGAATTTTGAGTTCTTCGGCGCTGTTGGCAGTTAAGTAATTATATACCAAAACGGTTAAAATCCCCTCAGCGATGGCAATGGGGACTTGAGTAACGGCAAATACGGCCAGAAATTTTATAAAAGAGCCGGTAATTCCGCCGCTTCGAGATGGAAACGCCAGCGCAAGCTGAAACGCCGTAACGATATATGTCGCCAAATCCCCCAACACCGCCGCTAAAAATACTGAAAGCCAGACAGGGACCTTCACCTTTTTTAATGAAGTATACAAAACATAAGAGACTATCGGCCCAACAACCGCCATAGAAAACACATTCGCGCCAAATGTCGAAATCCCCCCGTGGGCAAGCAACAGCGCCTGAAATAACAAGACAATCCCGCCAAGAACGCTCATCACGGCCGGGCCAAAAACAATCGCGCCAAGCCCAACCCCCGTCGGATGTGAACAGCTCCCCATCACCGAGGGAATCTTCATAGCCGACATAACAAATACAAACGCGCCGCAAAGCCCAAGCAACAATTTCAATTTCATGTTATCCCGCGTCACCCTCTTGACCATTATAACCCCGTAAATCAAAAACGGAATCGAACAAATATACCAAAACGCACACCAGTTGAAAGGTAAAAACCCCTCCATAATGTGCATGGCATAGGCAGACCGGGGGATAAGAATCAGCAATGCCGCTACCGCGCCAACATATCTAAAAATAAACATCTTCATTCTAGTAATAATAGAGCAAATTAAATGCCCGTTCAATGCGGTTAATAAAGGCCCTGCGCATCTCTTCGTAAAACCCCAGGGATTTAATAAAGCTGCCGCCCTCATGTGCAACGCTGAGGTAGTCAACCTCAAGGCCAAGGGATTCCAACTCCGCCTTAAGACTTTGACTTTCGCCCAATAAATCTTTCTCCACGTGCAGACCAGATACGTAGAGCAGCGGAATCAGCCTTGCCCTCTTAGCCTGTGTTGCGGCAGAGGCAATCTTCCCAAGCAAGATGTCCAACGAAGGCATCCCGTCAATGGTGGCAAAAAAGCAATTCTGAAATTTTTGCGTTAAATAGTGGTCAAGCCCCTGATAAAGGATATTTGCGGGGTCAGCACAAAGTGGCGTACCGTGAGCCACAGTAATGTTGATACCATCAGGGATGAAATCCCGCGCAACAGCAGACATAACCTCAACGACAAACTGCCACCTATGAAGCAGTGTCTCACCCATAGCAACACGCAAACCGGGGAAATTGACACACATCTCCATAAGTTCCTGATATTCGGTACCGGGGACAATTTGAAGCGGCTGGACAACGGCCTTTCTGTAACCCTGCCCTTCCAGTAAGGCGAGCGCCTGAAGGACGCCCGGTGAGCCGGTCTTCTCTCTTACGATTTCAGATGTATATGCCCACACGACATGCGTCTCAGGAAAATGAGCCCTAACATCAGAGTTGAAGACATCGTACGCCACCCTACCCCTTGAGGTCGTACCGAACGCGGCGATAACCAGGGCGGGTGATTCCCTGAGATTTCGTTTCTTCAGCTTCCTCTCTTTCATAGCAGAAAAAACGCCAACCTTACACTAATTATTCGCATCCACCAAGACATAGGCCATCCACCCTCGTGATTTCACTGGACAGGTCTTCCGGCTCAGGGCACACCTACTAACCCGCCTTCCCAAGACACATCCCTCACCCACGGCAAGAGACAAACTCAGTGGCATGTACTAAGGGTCTTCGTTCCCATCACGGCTGCGGGGCAGCGGAAGTCTCACACTTCTCTTCCCTTATATCCAGCCAAACTTAAATACCAACAAGACGATAACACGACAGGCAGTGTAAAATCAACGCCGATTTTTTTAACGAACAAAAATTTCTATTGCATTTAACCTCTGAGCTTGTTATAATCACAGGTAATGCTCGGCGATTGAGGAGGCTTGTATGACTTGTAAGCTATGCGGCGGAAGGCTGGACTTACTGATAAGGTGAAAGGCGGTCGAGTTGCGCTGCACGGGTTGCGGCCAAAGATTCTCTCTATCTGAGTATGTCGATGAGATCGACAAGGACACATGGGCTACGATTTCAGGGCGAAATTGTGATTCTGTGTGAAAATAAATAATTCAAGGAGTTAGGCAATGGCGGCAAGGTCAAGACCTAAGAAAAGCCCATCGGTAATAAAGAGGGCCAGGCAGTCAGTAAAGAGACAACTCGTAAATAAAATGGTCAGGAGTAGGCTGAGGACTTTAGCTAAAAAAGTCGAGGAGGCCATAACAAGCAACAAGACCGAAGAGGCTCAGAAGACTCTCATTGAGGCAATCAGGGAATATTCAAAGGCGGCATCCAAGGGCGTCATCCACAAGAATAACTCCGCAAGGAACATATCCCGCCTTACGCTGAAAGTCAATAAATTAGTGAAGGCCCCGGCCGCGTAAGACAGATATTTTATGTAAATGTATAAACGTGCACTATTGTTGGCAGCCGTACCCGCCGCCGTCCTGTTACTTAGTATTGCGTCGGCAATTAGCGGCGAGGGCAGCGGCGTGACCGTCGCCCTAACCAAAAAAGATAACGGCAGCAAAATTAAGATAAACTCCGGCGGTATCATTCAAATAGGACTTCCCGAAAATGGTTCCACCGGCTATGCGTGGTACTTCGACAATTTGAGCATGGAGTACTTCGAGGCACTCAAAGACAAGACCATTAATTTGCTTCCCAATGAGAAAACCGTCGGCGCCCCCACCTTAGCCACATGGGTGCTCATAGCAAAAAAGAAAGGCAAGGGCGAACTTAAACTGCTTTACTACCGCATATGGGAAGGCCCTCAAACCGCCGTTGACACATTCAACGTACAAGTAGAGATTGAGTAACGGCTGTAAAGATTAACGACGAAGGGGGGGTAACCCCCCTTCACCCCGTAATTTTGCCCACGTTTTGTCTATTGTGTTTGTGCTGCCGCCGTTGGCGGCTTCGGCATTCGGGCTGAAGGCCTTACATCTTGTCAGGGGTTGAGACGCCTAGTATGTTTAAGCCCTCTTTTATTACTATTTTTACGCATGCACAAAGCATCAGTCTCGCCCTCGTCAGAGGCTCAGCCTCATCAAGTATTCTGTGCTTATAGTAAAAGGGGTGAAACTGCCCCGCCAACTCCTGCAGGTAAAAGGTAATCCTGTGCGGCTCGCGTGTCCTCACCGCCGTTAGAAACGCCGTGGGATAGAAGATCAGTTTTTTTATAAGTTGCAACTCCTCCGGGCTGTCCAGGCCGGAAAGGTTTATGTCATCGTCAAATGATAACGATATATTCCTTTCCTGTGCCTTCCCGAATACGCTGTTAATCCTCGCGTACGCATACTGGATGTAATAAACCGGATTTTCAGGGGATTCCTTTTTCACCGCCTCCATGTCAAATTCAAGCTGGCTGTCCGGGCGGCGCGTGAGAAAGATAAACCTCGTAATGTCCCTGCCTACTTCATTTGTTACGTCTCTAAGGGTGACAAACTCACCCGCGCGCTTTGACATTTGAACAGGGACACCCCCCCTAAGCAGCATTACCATCTGGACAAGCAGCACAACCAGCTTGTTCTCGTCATGGCCTGCGGCCTGTATTACGGCACGAATCCTCGGTATATATCCATGGTGGTCGGCCCCCCAGATATTTATTATTTCGTCAAAGCCCCTGTCAAGTTTCAATATGTGATAGGCAATGTCCGAAGCGAAATACGTATATTGGCCGTCTGTTTTTATTATCACACGGTCCTTTTCATCCCCAAAGGCCGTCGCCTTAAACCACACGGCAGAGTCCTGCTCATATATAAATCCATTGCCTCTAAGGGCATTGATAGCCTTCGTTACAGTGCCGTCTGTGAATAGCTCCTTCTCGGACTGCCATCTATCAAATTCAACGCCAAAGTCAGATAGGTCTTTTTTTATCTCCGAAAGCATTGCAGTGTATGAGTAGGCGATAAAAAACTGCGATACTTCCACTTCGTCAAATCCCGACAGAGAGAATTTATCTCCATATGTCGCGTGAATCCCTTTTGCCAATTCCTCTACGTAATCACCATGGTAACCGTCTGTTGGAAAATCATAGGGGGTATTGGCAATGGTTTTATATCGCGCAAAGACGGACTCTCCGAGGAGTTTCACCTGCCGCCCGGCGTCGTTTACGTAGAATTCCTTCGTGACCGAGAAGCCTGCGGCAGATAGCAAATTCGCAACCGCCGCCCCCAGCGCCGCCCCCCTGCCGTGCCCCAAGTGCAACGGGCCGGTTGGATTGGCACTCACAAATTCTATCTGGATTTTCCTTCCTTTGCCGACGTTGGGTCTTAGGTAATCGCTTTCACGCGAGTAGAGTTTTCTTAGCTCATCGCAAAGATAGGACGGCTTGAATCTGAAGTTGATAAATCCGGCACCCGCACGCTCTATGGTCTGAAATATGTCAGGCGCGTCAATGGCCGCGATAATAGACTCCGCTATGAGCGCAGGACTCTTCCTGAGCTTCTTTGACAACAACATGGCCACAGGCGTTGAAATATCGCCGAGTGCCTCGTGTCTTGGAATCTCTACTTCGACAAAATCAGTCTCAATCCCTATTTTCCCAAGTGCCTTTAACAGTATATCTTCAATCATAGTCGTATATCCATAGACTTATATCTTCAATCATATCCTCAGAGCACACAAGCGTAACATATTTGCCCGCGAAATTGATACGACTGCGATATGACAGCGAATGGATTTGCCACTGGAAATATGTGTCACGCTAAAGTAAAACTGTACTATTGCATATAACCTTTCTAATTCAAGTTACTCAAATATATCATTGACGCTAATCTGAAGGCCGTCAATGGCCATAGAAGCAACGGCTCCTTCACCTTCGGCATAGGAGAACATTTTATATTTACCATCATCAACGGTTAAGATTTCGATTATTCTGAGTTCTGGTATGACTATCCAGTACTCCGGTACCCCGTACTTTTCGTAAATCCCTTTCTTTGTGTCAGTATCCATACGGTATGTACCTGTGGAAACGATTTCACAAACCATATCCGGCACACCTCGTATCCAATCCTGCTCTATCGCCACGTTCTCTTTCCTGATAAACAATAAGTCAGGTTGAAGCCTCGCCCTGCCTTCTTCTAAGATAACGTCAAGGGGAGAGTAAAAAACCCGACCTAGCCCTTTCTGTTCTACATACCTGTCTATTTTTCTAAAAAGATTACCACTAATTATCTGGTGTTTCCTAAAAGGACTTGGCGACATAACTTCCTCTCCGTTGATAATTTCCGTAAGGTCAAAGTCTCTCTCAATCGCAGTATTCATAAACATATTATATCATCTGCTTTAGGGTTATGTCGATAACAGGGGACAGGACAGCGAATGGATTTTTTATACATATTGTTTAAATCCCGAACTATCCATTACAATCAAAACTCGTCAGTATAAATAAATCGGGGGAACTAAGGGTACCTAATGGTATTTCGTGAGATTGCGAAGTTTTTGGCGTGTTCGAACTCGATAGAGGAGGCGCTGGACAGGGTATATGAGTTGTATAACAAAGATGCTGGAGCGTTTAAAACTCTGAATGTCTTTGTGGACAGGGGATTTCCGACGTATTGTTACACAAGTGGCGATAAGAAGGTGCTTATGAACATCCAGATTCCTTGGGACAGCCTTGTTGGGGAGTGCATAAGGGAGAGAAAACAGGTCATAAGCTGCTCGCCGGAGTCTCTGGAGTTGGATGGAAAACATACGGGAGCGGCGGTGTTGCATAGTATGGCAAAACCGCTGGTCTGTTTTAATAATACCTTTGGCTGTATGGAGTTTTTGACGCAAGAGGCGCTACAACAGCATGAAATAGAAATGTTTGGAATTATCGGCGATTACTTCGCGCCAATAATTTACCTTCAGGAATGGTATTCAATCGAAAAAAGAATAGCGCACGCCATAAAGAATAAGGCATTCATTGGTATTTTGACGCTTTATGATGAAGATGTGGACGAGCAGGAAAAGCAATCAACGTTGGATGAGTCGTTCAAGGAAATAAGCACATTAAGCGAAGACACTTTGAAGCTGATGGGAATTAAATGCGAACTGCATAAGAGAAACGTTAACGATATTATTGCGACGGTTATTGAAAAAATAGACAAACTTGCAAAACTTAACAATAAACATGTAACGATCATACAGGAATTAACCCC
>JADFYL010000145.1 GCA_015233045.1 Nitrospirota bacterium
TCAAAAACCCTTTTTATCGATAGGTGCAAATTCCTATATCGGAGCTTGGGTTTTTACACACCTATTGACAAAAGCTCCATCAGGAACATCTGTAGTGCTTACTGCAACTGCTAATTCCGATTCAACTTTTACAAATTGGTCAGGGTGTGATACGACAAGCGGCTCTACCTGTACTGTTACCATGAAATCAGATAAATCCGTGTCGGCAACGTTTACAAATGCCGCACCTACTACACCAACTCTCATCTCGCCAAGCGGCACGATTACCACAAAAACTCCTACATATACGTGGAACGCTGTATCTGGAGCTACAAGTTATGCGCTTTCTGTCTATGATTCAACAGGCAACAAAATACCTGCTACAGTTTATAGTGTGTCTGCAGCGGGATGCAGCAGTGGTACAGGCACATGTTCCGTATGGTTTTGCTAATCTAAAATTGACCAGTAAAAGGTGTTAATGCTAACTGAAAATTGACCACTCTGGGCATATCTTCTCATGATAGGAATGGACGAAGTATTAAGTCGGCCATGATAGTCTGAGGAGGAAAAGGAGTGCTCAAGATGAATCAGTATGAATTGGTAAGGACAGGGTATCGGTTATACGGTCAGAACATCAGTGAGCTATCAAGAATAACAGGCCATTCACGAAACACGATCAAAAAGGCGATACGTGGTGAACCGTGGGGATATAAGGAACGTAAGCATCAGCCATTCCCAGCTCTTGGTGATTATATGGAGATCATTGATGGCTGGCTTAAGGGCGACAAGAACAAAGCTAAGAAGCAGCGGCACACGGCGCACCGGATATACAACCGGTTGGTTGATGAGTGTGACTATAAGGGATGTGAATCTACAGTGCGACGTTATGTGAAGTTTTCTAAGATGGATTTGGGAATCGAAACCCCGCATGCGTTCATCCCATGCAGCCCAGATGCAGGGAAAGAAGCGGAAGTTGATTGGGGCACAGCGAGGGCAATCATAGCAGGGGATGAAGTCCAGCTGAAGTATTTCTGTATGCGGAGCAAATATTCTGGCAAACACTTTGTCAGATTCTATCGTTGTGAAAGGCAACAGGCATTTCTGGATGCACATATCCACGCTTTTTCCTTTTATGGTGGTACCTTCCCTGTTCTAATCTACGATAATTTAACGACAGCGATAAGGGAAGTGCTACGCGGGAGAAATCGCATTGAGCAAGATGGATTTATGAAGTTCAGGGCCTACTACAGTTTTGAAGCCAGTTTTTGCAATCCTGACAGTGGGCATGAGAAAGGGGGAGTTGAAGGGATAATCGGCTATGCACGGCGTAATTACATGGTGCCTATACCTGAAGCCGCTAGCCTTGAGGAGCTAAATGATAATACTCTCAGGAAGTGTATCTCTTACGGGGAGCACAAGATGGCTGGTCGATCTAGAAACGTGAATGAATTATACGAAGAGGAGAAAGGAGATCTTATTCAACTCCCCGAAGCTGAGTTTAGCAATATACAGACCTCAAGTGGCTGTGCAGACAAATATGCTACGGCCATAGTGGATAAGAACCGATATTCTGTACCAAGCCGTTATGCTGGGTTCCGAGTGAAGGTGTTGCTATATTCTGATCGGATAGAGATATTTGTAGGCACGAAGAAGTTGGCTACGCATGAGAGGTTATACGGGAACAACAAATGGAGTCTTAATCCTGATCATTACCTTGAATTAATCCAACAGCGGCCTATGGCATTCAATAGTGCTCGTCCTATTAAACAATGGAGGGAGAGTTGGCCGCAGTGCCTGCACCTTCTATTGTATCGCTTTTGCAGTTCACAAGGCGAAACAAATGGGATCAAGGATTTTATCACAGTTCTTATGTTCTACAGGGATTATAAGGCTGGTGAGGTCGAAGCGGCAGTTGAGCTGGCTATAGAGAACAGCATCAACACCAGTGATGGTGTGCGTCAGGTTCTTGTTTATACTGGCGATATCAATACACAGATTGCTCCCTTAGCGTCATGGCCGACACTGCCACCTCCTGATCTGTCGGTTTATCAGCAGTTGGGAGGTATTCAATGAAAATAGGATTATTGATGGAACTAAAGGAGAATCTCAAGGCGTTGAATCTACCGAACATGGTTAGTAACATTGAGGGGTTAGTACGGCAGGCCAAGGAGACAGGAATTGGCTATGACGAGTTTCTTCTAAATCTTACGGTTTCAGAACTGCAAGCCAGAAGTCCTACAGTCTTTATTTTCTTTCAGCCACAACAGATTTTTTTCGTCAATTCTTATTCTTTTTTTAAATCTGGTCTTTTTCATAAGTGCCCTTAAGGGCTTCTGCTTTGCTCCTTCCTGCCCGAATCCAAAATAAAGACATCCTTAAAAGAAAAAAGTATGATTCGGTGGCGGATAACTTTAATTATAAACAACCAGTACTGGTCATACATAAGCAGGTATCACTGTCTATGTATCTATTATAATGGTAACTCTGAAGCTTGCCTGTAGGCAAGCTTCAGAGTTATTTAGATGGAAGAAATAACGCATGGCAGTCCGGCGAAACCGTTAAGCTGGTCAGTGCAGATAGAAAAAGGCACAAGATTCAATATAGTGCCGGATTGAGGTAATAATTGAATCGAAGTTAATTTTTTTCACTATAAACTTATGTTATAATAGGAGAATGGAACGTAGTGAAGCCATAAGCCGATTAAAACAGCACGAAGCTGACCTTAAGCAATCTTTAAATCAGGTGTGGCTCTCAGACGCCACCTACGTACCGACAGATGAGGGATGGCTGTATGACACAGTCTGGAAAGCGGGAATCCAGTTTTTGATTAACGGAGCTAATGTCTAATTGCATAAATAAGCGATATATGTTATAGTTTCTGGCAGGAGGTATTGATGGCCAGGAAAGCAGCACAGATAGAATGTTCTGAGAAGGAAAGGATAACACTGATGGAATGGTCAAGGAGCAGGACAATTGAGGCGAGGATGGTTGAAAGGGCAAAGATTATACTTGGCTGTTTGGATGGAAAACCGATAATACAGATAGCGCATGAATTGAAGATAAGGCCAAATACGGCAATAGAGTGGCGGCAACGTTTTAGCCACAAGGGTATAAGTGGTTTGTATGACCGTCCAAGGAGTGGTAAGCCACCAGTATATGGTGATGAGTTTCGGAGGCAGGTATTGACTGCATTAGAGTTACCGCCACCGGAGGGGCAATCTGTTTGGGATGGTACTTCTTTAGCGAAACAGCTTGGCAGTTCGAATGATGCCGTATGGCGCGTATTGCGTCAAGATGGAATCTGTTTAAGTCGTCATCGCAGTTGGTGCATCAGCACTGACCCTGAATTCTCAGCCAAGGCTGCGGATATAGTTGGCCTTTATTTAAACCCGCCTGAAAAGGCACTTGTATTGTCAATCGATGAGAAACCGAGCGTTCAGGCGTTAGAGCGTTCAACAGGATATGTGGAAACCAGTAGTGGTAAAATTGTAAGAGGATATCGCAGCACTTACAAACGACACGGTACTCTGAATCTGTTTGCTGCCCTTGAAATATCTACAGGTGTTGTTCATACACAGACAACAAAGCAAAAAAGGCGGATAGAATTTCTGGAGTTTATGGACAAGGTGTTACTGGACATTGATACAACCAACAAAGAGATACACGTTATATTAGATAATTATTGCACACATAAGAAAAACCATGACTGGCTTTTAAGACACCCGAATGTATATTTCCATTATACGCCAACTTCTGCAAGTTGGTTAAATCAGGTAGAGGTATGGTTTGGCATTCTTACACGTAAGGCGCTTAGAGGTGCCAGCTTTAAGAGTACTGATGACATAAAAAAGGCTATTGAAGATTTTGTACAAGTTTATGGCCCTACAGCAAAGCCATTTGTCTGGAGAAAAAGAGAAGTTCGCGGTTCGCAACTAAGAAATACTATCTCTAACTTATGCAATTAGACACTAACTGCATAGGCAATTGTGAATAGTCCCTGTACGGCAAACCCCACGCGGATTTCTTACGGTGCCACGTTGGTTGGCGCGCTGACTCTGATAAGCCTGTTGCGGGTATTGTATATCCTCTGTGGCCAGTTGGATTTAAGCCCTGACGAGGCGCTCTACTGGGACTGCACGAGAAGGCCCGAGTTGAGTTATTACACGAAAGGCCCGCTGATTGTATATCTCATACTGCTTTCGACACACGTGTTTGGGGTGAATGTGTTTGGGGTGCGTATTTTGGCAGTGGCCTTCTCTGCCATGTCAAGCGTATATCTCTATAAACTTTGTATTCACCTCTTTGATGATACAAAAGAGGGGCAATTTACGGGACTTGCCGCCGCGCTGCTGCTTCAGATAATACCGCTTTACGCCGCATATGGGGTTATCTTTACGATTGATTCCCCGTTTGTATTTCTCTGGATAGTGTCGCTTTATACCTTTTGGAAAATCGTCGGCAACGGCGACAAAGAGGCCGGATATGGTTTGTGGATACTGCTTGGGATTTTGACCGGCGTTGGGTTTATGGCAAAGTATATTATGGCGTTTTTTTATATATGCGCCTTTTTATTTCTTCTTTTTACTGAAAACCGGCGGCTCTTAAAGACTCCTAAGCCATATGTCTCTTTTATCGCAGGCATATTGACCCTCAGTCCTGTCATAATCTGGAACGCGTCTCACGGCTGGGTTACCTTTAGGCACACGGCCGGGCATGCCCATCTGGCTGACGGGTTACAAATATTGCCGCTTAGCCTGCTTGAGTTCATAGGTTCGCAGATAGGTATCGTTACTCCCGTAGTTTTATTTCTTATTATAGCCGCCCTTTTTAAGCTCAGGGCAACTAAAAGGGGCGATTTCCTGTTTTGGTTTTCCGTCCCGGTTCTTTTGTTTTTTACTGTGAAAAGCGTTCAGGGAAAGGTTCAGGCAAATTGGCCGATGACGGGCTATATTACGGGGATTG
>JADFYL010000024.1 GCA_015233045.1 Nitrospirota bacterium
GCCTCATCGGAAATAAGGACAATTTTCTGATTTTCAAAATCATCATAAGTAAGGCTATTTTCGCGGGGTCTGTTCAGCCTATCATGTAAGCCTTGAATTGTAGAAAACACAATATTGAGATCGCCGCCATTGGTTGATTGAAAATTATCCACTTCCCGCACGGTAAAATGCCTGTCGCCTATGCTTAATTGTGGGGCAAACAAGTATTTACCTGATAGATGGTTCAGGAAATTATCCCTCGTCTTGTCAATGATATTGGTGCTGTTGACGAAAAACAGAAAATTACGATAGCCCTGTGCATATAGGTACTGCATCAGTCCGGCCATGATCAGGGTTTTGCCGCTTCCTGTGGCCATGTGAAACAGCAATTGATGGTTCTCACGGGGTTTGCCGTCAAATGCCTCCTGCCAGTAGTTAAGAAAAAATTGAAACGTGCGTTTCTGATAAGGCCGCAGCGTGAAGGACGGGGTCAGATTGCCGGTAATCACGGCTGGCAACTCTGTTTTGTCAATCGTTCGCTTTCCCAGTTCCTCAATCAAAATTTGATGCAGGGTTTTAGTGTCGGTCATGGCTGCCTCGCATCACCGGCGACTAAATAACTGACTGTTCAATTTTTTGTCTTTCGCGCTGATGCCATAAGTTTCATCGTCCATTTCACTCAATGGGACATACAGCATATTTTTATCTAATACTTCAATGAGAAAACGTTGCTGGTCATCAAGACTTAACGTGTTGAAGTCAGCGCTGGCCAGGTCAATTGTCTTTGGATCAATCTGATAGCTCAAGAACGCCCTGTCCTGCATCTCCAGCCAAATTGCCTGTAATTCCTTAGTGTCATTTGTAGCCTGTATGCGATCAACAAAGCCTTGATTCGCTTGTGTTAATTCGCAATAAATGAAAGAACCGCCGCCCTGCCAGCCCACGGCTTTGGAAATCCCGCCCTGCTCTCCCTCAATCACCTTTCTTAGACGCTCAACGGTGATGGTATTGATGTAATCCATCTGTTCGACGCCAACATAACGTCGCCCCATTTTGTGGGCTACGGCTGCGGTGGTGCCACTGCCAATGAAAAAGTCAACAACGATGTCACCCACATTTGTCGTATATTCAATAATTTTATGCAACAGTAGCTCGTTCTTTGGGTAGGAAAAAGCCTTGTCTCCAAACAAACCTACAATCTCATCCGTTCCTTTTTTGTTTGTCGTCTTTTTCAAAAAGTCATCTATAATAAGGTTGAGAAACTCGGTTGATACATACGCCTTATCGTAGTCATCGCCGTTTTTCTGAATTTCATCTGATTTGAAAACGCGCAGAGCGGGTTGCTGAATATCTAAAAAATCATAATCCCTTGGAAATACAATGCGTTTCTTTTCTATATACCCATTAACCGAGTCTTTGGTTATCCCCCAACAGCGTTGGGGGTTTACTGGATACTGGTCTCCATTTCGTGGATTTACCAATACAAAATCAGAGTTTGGACGCTCTTTCGTTGTTCTTTGTGTTGTTAAATCTGTAAGGCGCCACTCATCATTTGGGAAATCTGGTGTTTTATAGTATTTACGGGATACCCCTCTTTGAAACAGTTCATCCTTTGGGGACGCCCCCTTGGTATAGGTCAACATCCAGTCATAATCTTGCGATAGTTTATATGGAACGTCACTTTTGCCGTTTCTGGTTTTCCGGGGAACCGTCGCAATAAAATGATCCCGCCCAAAAACCGCGTCCGCTAATACTTTAAGGTAGTGCATTTCCGTATCGCCGATGTGGATAAATATTATGCCGTTGGACATGAGCAGGGTTTTTGCGATCTCAAGCCTGTTGCGCATGAAGGTAAGCCATGTGGAATGGTTGAAACTATCGTTATATTTAAAACTGTCAGTGCCTAAGTTATATGGCGGATCAATATAAATCAGCTTTACCTTTCCGTCATAAGCTTTCTCCAGTGTATGCAACGCCAAAAGATTGTTCCCCTTTATGAGAAGGTTGTCATCGAGACTGACGTTTGTAACCTTGTGTTCTCCGTCTTTATCGTAGCGTTTGAAATTAGACAAAACTTTGGGCGACAAAAGCCTGTCAATTTGATCTGGAGCAAGAGTCTCATTCCAGAAAACCTCGTCCCGCTTTGAATCTTCTTTCGTTTGGCCGCCTTCTAAAACACAATCCTTATACGGCCACGCCAAAACGACTTCCTTACTGTCTGTCAGATAGTAATCGTCAGCCGTCAGGCCGATTTTATTTTTGAAGGCGGTGTAGCTGTCCGGCAAAAACTCCTTGTTGCTCACAAATTGCTGAAACATGATTTTGTCGAAAACCATAACGCCGTCTATATTGGCAAAGAAATGACGGCGGATACCTTCATGTGTCAATAATAGTCGGATCAACCCTGAATCCATCCCCAACGCCAATTCAACAATTTTATTTTTGAGCAACTGCCCTTCCACAACCAAACGGTCGTCCTGCTCAAGCAGTTTTATAAGGTCGTGCAATAGATTTTGCATAGTTTTCTACTCCTCTGTTGACTTTAACTTATGTACCCTTGTCCTTCTGGTGATAAACGCCATTACCTTTGACACTAAAAAGGCCGGGTCATTTTTCAGCATGAAGAGCAGGTACTGTTTGCTTCGTTTTAGTCGTACAGAAAATTTATTGTTGTAGTTATAGAGCCAGTGGGCTATGGTGTTTACGTATTTATCGAAGTCCTCACGTTTTATGTTTTTTACATAATATGCGTCCGGCCAGAAGGGAAAGCTGTTCCAGTCCGGGTCGGGTGCAACGAGGCCCATCTCTATACACTTATCGTACTCGGAACTCCCCGGCATCGGATCGAATATGTTAAAGGCAAGCTCCCCAGCCCTCAGCTCTTTCATCAAATTAAACGTGTCCGTAAGGTCTTCTATGGTCTCATCCGGGAAGCCCGCCATAAAGAACCCACCAACGCCGATTCCCTTTTTCTGAATCAAATCAAACGCCTTTTTTATCTGCTCGTTTGAGACGTCCTTGTTTATCAGTTTCTTTATTCGCTCACTGCCGCTCTCTACCCCTATCTCCAGCTTTACGCAGCCGGCCTCTTTCATCAAATCGAGGATTTCGCCGTCAATTAAATCCGCCCTCGTGGCCGTCTTCCAGCTTATCCTCAGGCCGGATTCGATAATTGACCTACAGTAGCGTTCAATAACCTTGCGGTTAATGGTAAAGGAATCGTCCCAGAACATGATGTAGCGGGTACCGAATCTCTCCCTCAAGGTCTTGATTTCATTGATTACATTTTCAGGGCTTCTAAGGCGCACTTTTTTGTCCCAGAAATTGCGCGACGAACAGAACGTGCATCGAAACGGGCAGCCCCTTGAGACAATCATGCTGCCGAGGGATTTAAAATCGAACGATTCGGGGTACAGGACTGCCTCTCTTGCCGGAGGCGGGATTCTATCAATTTCGGCGATGGCTTCTCTCATCGGATTGTGCACTATGGCCGTGTTTTTCTTAAATGACAGGCCTCGTATAGCGGAGAAAAAGCCGCCGTTTTTCAGTGTGTTGCAAAGCTCCAGCGCGGCATATTCGCCCTCGCCTCTGATTACAAAATCCACCTCATCGTTTTTCAGGCATTGCTCCGGCATAAAACTCGGATGCAGCCCACCCCATAAGACGTAGCAGTCCTTATCATACTCCTTGCAGAGCTTGCTTATCTTAAGTGCGGAGGCCACCTCCACCGAAAGGAGCGAGATGCCCACAAGGTCAGGCTTATATGCCCTCAGGGTCTCTCTGACCTCTTCCCACACATAATGGGAGTTGTTGTTTATGGCGTCAAAGTATCTGTGATAGTTTTTTGAGCGCAGGTCAAATCCGATGTCGGCGTCGGGGATGAGGGCGTTGTCACCTTTTCGTGGGTTTTCGGCGTGGTACAGGTTTGCGTCGTAACCGTTTTCCCTTAATACGGCGGTAATATAACCCAGGCCCAGAGGGAAGTACGGGGCCTGCCCTGCCCCTTTGAGCCTCGTGTAAGGCGGTCTTATCAGTAATATCCTCATCTCACCTTCTCCTGGCATAATAAACTATCCATATTAACCACATCATCCACAGGGGGCGACTGCCCGTCGGCGAAAAATCTGGCATCCCCAAGCCCTGCCATAAATGTGCGAAGAGAGAGAAAATCAAGGTAGTGGCACGGGTATTTTAACACATACGGCTCCAGCCGCTGCCCGAAGGCGCGTATGAAGGCCGCGTTTGCCCTCTGCCTTCCCTGCCTGTCTTTGGGTCTTATATCAGGGCAGGGCAGTGGTTTTTCTATGATCATCGTGTTATACCCCACCGCGTTTCTTAAAACGAATGTGGGAAGGACGGTGCAGCCCGTGCGCAGCGCAATCTCAGCCGAACCGGTTGAAAAAAAAGCCTTCCTGCCGAGGAACTCAACTGACACGCGTTCCCTTCCCCCGCCGCCGTCAACGGCAACGCCGAGGATTTCATTTCTCCTCAGACACAGCAACGCCTCTTTCAATGAGCCGAATATATTTATATGTTTTACTGGCAGGGACTGCTCGCAGCGCCACTTTATCTCCATCGTCTTTCTCTCTATGAGGTTTTGTCCGTTGCCCAGTATGTCAGTCCACACGGTAGCGGGGGCGCTCAACTGGCTCATCTTAAATCCCCTGTAACCGATGGCCGGCATGACCATCTGGTTTGCCCCGAAGTGGGCAAAGACCAGCATTGTGCCCTTGCCGGAGGCGACGGCCTCGTTGAGATGTCCTATGCCCTCTATCCCGATGATGCCGGAGATGTTGTCCTCGTTCATTGCGGGATAGAAAAACGTCTCAATTTCTTTCTGGAATAGATTCGTAAACGTCATTCTTACCATTGAGTCAATATCTTTGTCCGCGACATCAGGGAAAAGCAGCCGCGCTTCCTGTTCGACGGCCTTTCTTTTCCTGCCTCTGAGGTAAAAGGCGGCGGTCCCCATCAGCCCTCCTATCGTGTAAGAGGCACCTAGGGGCAGCAGCCGAACACCAAACCGCACGGGGTAAAAATAAAAAAACTTCGCGGCACTTTTGACAAACGCCGTCAATCTCTTCATAATCGCGGTCAACGCCCTGGTTTAAAAAATCTAAGATATTTCATAACATTTAATCTCATCGCGGTCTCTTTAACAAACGCCCACTCCTCATCGTCAATGGCTCGCAGGGCCAACACCAACAATACGAACGCGGCCTCGACGGCTATAAACCTCGCCGCCGCCCACACACCCTCAGTCGCCATAGAGCCTATTATAACAAAAATCGCGGCCATAAATATCTTGAGTATGCCGACAACCGGTATTTTAACAATCCTCCTGTGCATGATATAGCATGAAACCACGAAACTCATAAAATATGCCGAGATGCCGGAGACCGCCGCCCCCATAAATCCGTAGGTCGGCACGGTAAAACACATTGACACGCAGACGAATAAAAAAGGCGCGAGGTTACACAGGACAAACTCCTTCTGCATCTTCAGCGATATTAAAAATATATGTACAAAGTTTGTGATAAATAAAAAAGCCACCGCAAAAGACAGCACTCTGAGGACACCGCCTGACGGGGCATATTTTGCCCCATATAATAACAGGACAAGCTCTTTTGAAAAGATAAAAAATACGATAGAGATATTTACCGAAAACAGCAAGAAAAACTTAAAGAGTTTCTTGCCCGTGTGTTTGATCTTTTCGAAGTCGTTCTCAGAGACAAGAATGGACAGCCGCGGCAGGAACACGGTGACAAATATCTCGCTCAGGATGAGGGTTTGAATAATAAGCCCATGGCCGGTCTCAAAAAACGCCACATCGGCGGCCCCCTTAAGTTCTTTTAAAAACAGCGCCGGAACTCTGGCAAGGAGCTGAGCAAACAGCACAGCAATCCCAAGGCTGAACGAATTCATGATAAAGGTCTTAAACAGTTCCTTTGGCAAAACATGGGCCGGTCTTGTAAACTTCCCTGCCATAATCCTTACGCTGATAAATAGCTGTACTGCGTTGGCCACACAAATGGCGGCGATTACGTAGGCGTATCCGCCCTTTAGCAATATCAGTGTTGAGACAAGCGCCAGTACGGCCGCCGAATATATGGTGGTTATAAACATCTCATAGCGCATCTTCTCATAGGCCCTGAAGACGTCCTTCGCCAAGTCCGAAAATGCGCGGAATATCTCAGACAATGAGGCGATTAATATGGCGGTGAACATAACCTTGTCAACCTTCATAATAATGGAGATAATGACAAGCGAAGAAAAGGCGGCAATGGTAAAATACCCTCGCAGCCTAAAGGCAATGCCGATGTAGATTGCCGCCCTGCCCCTATCGCCTGAGACCTCGCGCACCAGCGTCTGCCCTATACCATAAAATGCCACGCTCATAACGCTTGCCGTGAGGTTCGTTATAAAGATGAAGTTGCCGAAGTCGCTGACGCCGAGGCTTCTGGCAAGCCCAAAAAGCAGCAAAAATCCGGTGCCAATCCTCAATATCCTTGATATAAGTATAAAGACATAATTTCTTGCAAGTAAGTCAATAGGGTTTTCAGGCGCCGGAGGGCCTGATTTCTCCACCCCCTTGACATCTTCGTCAAGCTGTGGTACAGTATAAGCAGAAGAACCGCTCTTGCCTAATCGCCAGGGCTTTCCACGCAGAGCCTTAGTGTGGGAGTCGCCGTATAGGGTAGCTGGCAACTCTGGTCGGCTAAGAGAAGCAAGCGGCCTTCTCTCGAAGAGCGGTTTCTTTAATTTCTTTAATGCCTCATACGACATAGGATATGCAGTGGTAATTCCGTAGAAATCACCTTTTCCATCCGGCCTCAGTTCTATTGCGGCAGTTTTAGCAAGCCCGTTGCTAACCGCGAGGATTAATCGTCCTTTTTTGTTTGGATATATCGTGTTATAATTCTTGCCAATATATTCAATATAATCCTCAACGCTATTAAAACCGGCATCTTTTATTTCTCTTAAATGCGCTATATCAATATGTGTTTTCCCATACCCCGCATCTTTTTCATAATCATGCTTCCCTATCTGTAACCTGACAGGCGCTTCCTTTCCCCCGATAGCATCAGCGACTTCCTTATCAATCCTGCCAAAATCATAAGTCCCATCGCTGGCTTTAACGAAGTCCTTCTCGTTCGGTCTCACCCCGGCCAACCGCTGCTAAACGTAAGAATATCCATGTATTTCATCGCGTACCGGCACAAACGATAATCTATCAGACACGAGACTGTCAAGTATTGACGCGGAATACTGATGATAAAGCATGTGGAACGGGCGAAGGGGGGTAACCCCCCTTCGTCTTTAATCCTTTTATCCCTTCCCGCCCTGCCTAGTACTCGGTCTGTGAGATTATCGCGCCCTTTAAGCTGATAACATACAAATATGAGGAGACGCCAGCGCTGGTGCCATTGTTGACGGCAACATCAGTGGCTATATATGCGTTGCCATTTACGACCCTCGGTTTAGAGGCGTTTATTCCCTTTAAGTTAACTGATACTGGTGTGGCGTTTTGGCTAAACGGCAGAGATACAAGGTACAACTCCGTCGTTGCATTATCTCCTGCTGTATTGGCGGCACTCTGGCCTCCATTGGCTGTGGCGCGTTTTTCGGCAACAGCCGCAAGCACCGCGTTGGATGAGCTGTCTAGTCCAAGTGCGAGATGCTCGACCCTGCCGGCAACCGAAATTGACTTCTTGTCACCTGCCGATGTAATCGCCACGATGGAGGTCGTGGGGGTAGCCGTTGTCTGCGCCGTCGCGGCATGTGATGCCGCATATGCCGTGCCGTCACTGCCAACCACAAGGATATGTCCGGGAGGGGGCGGCGGTGGCTCTCCGTTTGCGTAAAGGTGCTGCCCTGAGATTAACAAACTTGTCGCCATTAGCACTGTCAAAACATAATTTTTTGCTTTCATTTTCCCGTTCTCCTTCTTTCTCAACTTTGTTTAGTTAACCATGTTAACTTAGTCTTATCATAAATCAAAAAGAGGGGCGGTACATGTGTCTTGAATCACATGTTGGGATATTCCTCAAAAAAACTGTTGTTTAAGTGGATGAATTTCTTAGCGGACAGGGATATATCACCGTTTTTCGTCCACTTGCTCAGGGTTCGGGTTACTGTCTCGCGTACCATTCCGGTAAGGTTTGCGATGTCCTGGTGGGATAATCTGAGGTTTAAGTGAATGCCATTATTTGTCTCTATGCCATATTTTTTTGACAGCATGATAAACAGTATCTTTATCCTTTGTGAGGCGTTATTGGAGTTCAGAATCTCTATTTTTTCGTTGGATGAGCGAATCCTTTGGCACAATATCTTTAATAAACTTTGCAGGACTTCTTTTCTGTCATAGAGTAAAGAGAAGAAGTCCTCTCTGGTTAGCAGGCCGATTGTTGAGCGCTCGGCAGAATATACATTGGCAGACACAGATTTTCCGTCAATGAGCGACATCTCGCCAAAGAAGCTGCCCGCCCGATGAATAGCGATGACGATTTCCTTGCCTTCCTCAGACAATTGCGTTATCCTGACGCTGCCGCTTAGTATGAAGTAAACATAGCTATTTGGGGCTTCCTGCAAGAAGACGAGGTCATTTTTTTTATACTTCTTAATCTTTATCTTATTATAAACCGCCGCAAGGCCACTATCAGGCAGGGCGGCTAACAGCTCTATGCTCCGCAGGGATTCAATATATCTTTCGCTGTCTGCCGATAGTATCGCAGTCGGTGGTTTTTCGATCACAGGCGGTGGTTTTTCAAGGGCTGCCTCCCTTACGTAAGACGCAACGTCCAGTTCACCGGCATTTCGCCTGATCGCCTCATACTCCTCAGCGTTGACGCGAACGGCTATCATTTTATTACGCTTACTGATTCCTGAGAGACGCATAATGAGGCTATTATATATTAAGAGCTAGCGCTTAAACAAATGCGCGGCGGGCGTTTAGTCTGAGACGAAGTTGCGGGGTTTGCCTGCCCCCTTTGTCGGGCCTATGAGGCCGTCGCCTTCCATTATTTCCACAATCCTTGCAGCACGGTTATATCCTATCTTAAAACGCCGCTGTATTGAAGAGATGGATACCTCGCCGACTTCACGGGCGTACTTTATGACGTCGCTATAAATCTCGTCCTTTTCACCAGATGAGCCATCATCGGAGGCAGCAGTCTCCTCCACAACCAATGAATCAAAAAATGTATAGTCCGGGCTGCCCTGCGCCTTAGCATGGTCAACCACCGCCTTTATTTCCTCTTCTGTGACGAACGCGCCGTGTACCCTTTGAATCTTTGCGCCCGGACTTAGTACCAGCATGTCGCCGCGTCCTAACAGCTTTTCCGCCCCGTGCGTGTCCAGAATTGTCCTTGAGTCCACCTTAGATGATACCATGAAGGCTATTCTTGACGGGAAATTGGCCTTGATTATGCCCGTTATGACATCAACCGAAGGGCGCTGAGTGGCCACAATCAGGTGCATTCCCGCCGCCCTCGCCATCTGCGCCAGACGCACTATTGAGTCCTCCACGTTTTTGGCCGCCGTGAACATTAAATCCGCCAGCTCGTCTATGATTATCACAATATAGGGCAGCCTGTCCTCTTCGGCGACGGAGGCGTTGAACATATCAATATTTCTTGCCCCCTGCTCGGCTATCAGCCTGTAACGCCTCTCCATCTCAATGAGCATCTTTTTTAACGCGTCAGATGCCTCCTTTGGATTGGTAATGACGTTTGAAACCAGATGAGGTATCCCCTCGTAGATGGACAGCTCGAGGAGTTTTGGGTCTATCATCAGCATTCTGACCTCTGTGGGCTTGGCCTTATATAAAATACTCATAACCATGGAGTTGACCGCCACACTCTTTCCAGAGCCGGTCGTGCCTGCAACCAGCAGATGGGGCATTCTCGCAAGGTCCTCTACGATGGGGTTGCCGTAGATGTCCTTGCCGAGGGACAGTGTGAGCAGCGAGCCTTTCTTTGTGAACTTATCTGACGCTATGATTTCCTTGAGGCTTACGATGTTTCTGTGCTCATTGGGGACTTCTATTCCTATGGGCGTCTTGCCGGGGATTAGGGATACCCTGACCTTTATCCCACCCATGGCGCGGCCAAGGTCGTCTGAGAGTGCCACTACCTTGCTGATTTTTACACCCGGTGCAGGCTCAAACTCATACATGGTGATTACCGGTCCGGGGTGTGCCTGAGAAATTTTCCCCTCGACGCCGAAGTCGGACAGTTTTTCCCGTAAAATTGTGGCCGCCCTTTGCAACTCCTCCTTTGAAGTTTCCTTGTTTTGCCCCTGTGCCGCACTTAACAGCCCTACGCCGGGCAGTGCGTACGGTCCGTTTACAGAGTCAGCGGTGGGTAGCCTGAATTCTCTTTTCTCTATCTCAGTGGGCAGCTCTTCGTGGGGGGCGTCTTCTGGTGTATGGGTGATTATCTTGAGTTCATGGTGCGGCTCCTCCTCCGTCTGCCCGCCTATTACGGGGTCTGTCACGGGGCCGGTTTCAGTCGCGGTCTTGCTGATAACAGGGCTGTCCAGCGGCGTATCAGGGGTAACCTGTTCAGCCCTTCGCATGAGTAACGACGACTTAAGTGGAAGCATCAGCATGATTGACGTAAACAGGGCGGCAAGGCTTATCAAAAAGGCCCCCACAGTAGAAAAAAACCTATCCAGTATGTGGGTAATGGCAGACCCGGCAAGCCCTCCCTTTATAATATTCGTTTCAAATGCCCATGAGGAAAGCGCCAGCACCATAGACAGAGATACAAGAAACATCAGCATCCCCATGACATTCTCAGCCCTTTTCCTTGCGCCAAGCAACCGTCTTATCCCATAAATGAATGCCGTCAGCGGTATCATAAACGCGGACGTCCCAATGAGCGAAAACACCGTGTCAGAGAAGTACGCCCCCACAACACCGGCATAGTTTCGCGCCTGAAGTTCTGTGTACGTAAACGGTGACGGGTCCCATTTATCATACGAAAACAGGCTCACGGCGCAAAAGACGGCAAACAAGGCGGCCACAACGCCCCTTATCTCATTTCTCTTTGTGGTTACGCCTTCAGCCATATCCAGGCTATTATTATAGCGGCCAGTGCAAATCTATAATAAACAAAAAATGTTAATGAAAATCTTTTCATAAATTGCATAAACCATGTAATGGCGAGTAATCCCGCGACAAATGAGGCCGCAACACCGGCTATGAAAATCTTCGGGTCTATCGCCTCGGACTTGCCGTGAAGGATGTGTATGCCGTGGAGCACCGCAGCCCCTGCAACAATAGGCGTGGACATGAGAAACGAAAATCTGGCTGCCTCCTCCCTCTTCATTCCCAGAAAAAGTCCGCCCGATATGGTTATCCCGCTTCTGGAGATGCCGGGAATTATGGCGATGGCCTGCGAAACACCTACAATCACCGCATCTAAAACCGATATGTCATCAACACCGGTGATTTTAATGCTTCGTTTCTCAGCAAAATACATAACCACGCCGACAACCACAAGGGAGGCCGCAATGACCCACGGGCTTCTGAGATGCTCATCCACATACTTATCAAGGAGTTTTCCTACAACCGCCCCCGGTATCGTGGCTATTATGAGGAGCATTAAGAGGCGATGTTTTCTCAGCAGTATCTCTACCCAGTCCCTGAAAAAAACCACGAGAAGGGCAAAGAGCGTACCCACATGGAGGGCTATATCAAAGGACATCGTGTCAATTACGCCTTTCCAGCCCAAAAACCACGGCACAAGAATCAGATGTGCGGTGCTGCTTACCGGCAGAAACTCGGTAATGCCCTGCACTATTCCCATAATAATAGATTGTAGTATTTCCATTGCGTTTTATCTCCTGTTATTGTTACACGCCTGTGCTCATACCGGCACTATAACCGGCATTATCATAGGGCGTTTGTCTGTCTTATTTCTGATGTATTTCTTCAGGGCGCTCAGGATTTTCGCGTGCAGGACGTTCATATCCCCGTGGGCGCCTTCGTCGGGATTTGAGGCAATTGAGTAGATAATATTGGCCGCCTCTTTTTCCATGTCTCCGGTGTTGCGTTCGAATATAAAACCCTTTGTGATGAACTCAGGGCCTTCCACAACCCTGCCTGTCTCTTTGTTGACCGTTAGGACGACTATGACAAAGCCGTCCATAGCCAGGCGCCGCCTGTCTTTGAGCACCATGTCGCCGATGTCGCCAAAGCCTTTGCCTTCTATGGAGACACGTCCGGCCGGCACGCTGTTTGTGCGGGAGGCACCCGACTTATCCAACTCCAGGACGCAGCCATTTTCCAGTATATAGACATTTTGCCGGGGGATACCGAGGCTCTCGGCCAGTTTGGCGTGGTAAACGAGGTGTCTGTATTCACCGTGTACGGGTATAAAATAACGGGGTTTGACTATATTTATCATCAGCTTCAGCTCTTCCTGAGAGGCGTGCCCTGAGACGTGCACCTGGGAGATTTTATCATAGATGACATTGGCGCCCCGCCTGAAGAGGTGGTTTATAATCCTGCCAACGGCGCGCTCGTTTCCCGGAATAGCCCGGGCGGAGATTATTACTGTGTCAGCAGGGGCAACCTTGATGTGCTTGTGTTCGTTCATTGCTATCCTTGTCAGGACGCTCATAGGCTCGCCCTGGCTGCCTGTCATTATGATGACAGTTTCGCTCGGGGCAAGGGAGTTAATCTGCTCAACCTTCATCCATGGGTCGCCGCTCATTGTGAGGTAGCCGAGATCAAAGGCGATCTTCGCGTTAGAGATTATACTCCTGCCACAGAGGATAACCTTCTTGCCAAACTCGGCGGCAACATCTATGGCCTGCTGAATCCTGTGGATATTCGACGCGAAGGTGGCTATGATAATCCTGCCGTCGGCCTTAGAGAATATGTCATGGAAGGCGCGTTTAACTATCTTTTCTGATGGGGTGAAGCCTGGTTTTTCGGCATTTGTACTGTCTGACAGCATAGCAAGGACGCCACGTTGTCCATATTCAGAGAATGTGCCGAAATCCAGAAGCTCGTTATCCACGGGCGAGGAATCGAACTTGAAATCCCCCGTGTGAATGACCACCCCTGATGGGGTGCTTATGGCAAGCCCCACGCCGTCGGCTATGCTGTGCGTCACCCTGATGAATTCCACTACGAAATCGCCAAGTGTAACCTTGTCCCTGGGCTTTACCCTGACGAAGTTAATGTTCTTTACGTTATGTTCCTTTATTTTGTCTTTTATCAGGCCAAGCGTAAGCATGGTGCCGTGTACGGGGACAGGCATTCCGAGGTCGCGAAGGAGAAAGGGCAGTGCCCCTGTGTGGTCTTCGTGGCCGTGCGTTATGATAATCCCCCTGAGTTTTTTCTTTCTTTCTATGACGTAACCGTAATCGGGGATAACAAAGTCAACCCCAAGCAAATCGTCCTCAGGGAACATCAGCCCTGTATCAACGATAATCATGTCGTTTTGAGTCTCGAACACGGTCATGTTCGCGCCGATTTCCTCCACCCCGCCAAGGGGTATTATCATCAATTTGTCAGACATTTCTTTTTCCTGTTCATCATTTTATAAGCATTTCCAATACCGCCTTTTGCGTGTGAAGACGGTTTTCTGCCTGATCGAATACGGCGCTACGCTGGCCTTCGATGACAGAGTCAGTTATCTCCTGCCCCCTGTGCGCGGGAAGACAGTGCAGCACTATGCAGTCTGGTTTGGCGTATGATAATAGTTCATCGTTTATTTGATAGGCGGCGAATTTCAATTGTTTATCCGCAGCTTCGTCCTGCTTGTCGCCCATGCTTATCCAGACGTCGGTATAGAGGACATCGGCCCCTGCCGCGGCGGCTTTTGGGTCTCGCACAATGGTTATCCTGCCACTGGTATCTTTTAAAATATCTGGCGTTGGTTCATAGCCTTCCGGTGCGGCGACGGTCAAATCCATTGCCATCTGCGCCGCGCCTTCGATTAAGGAGTTCGCCACGTTGTTGCCGTCTCCTATGTAGGCAATTTTGACGCCTTTAAGTTGCCCTTTTTTTTCTTTTATCGTCATTAAGTCGGCCAGAATCTGGCACGGGTGGTGTGTGTCCGTAAGGCCGTTTATCACAGGGACAGACGCATACTCGGCGAACTCGGCCACAATCTTATGCTCGAACGCGCGGATGACTATACCGCTTAGATACCTTGAAAACACGCGCGCCGTATCGGTGATTGGCTCGCCTCTGCTTAACTGGCTATCGTCTGTTTTGACATAGAGCGGCTGCCCGCCAAGCTGGTATATACCGACCTCGAAGGAGATTCTCGTCCTGGACGAGGTCTTATAAAACAACATCCCGATGCTGCGCCCAGCGAGAGGTTTTTTCCCTGCTGACTTGCCGCTCTTATAGTCCGCCGCCGTCTCCAGCAACGCGGCGATTTCCGCGGCAGTGAAGTCTTTTATGGTAAGCAGGTCCCTTTTCCTCACGAGAGCCTCTCCATGACTTCCTTTAGCACACTTATCAGCCGGTCAATGTCCTCCTCTGTCACAATCAAAGGAGGCATGAATCTCAGCGTGTTTCCCGCCGTGCAGTTGATTAATACCCCGCGCTCAAAGCAGGCCTGAACCACCATAGAGCAGTCTCTGGTAAGCTCCATGCCGATTAAAAGCCCCTTTCCTCTGATACTTATGATTATCTTTGGGAACTGTTTATGTAATTTCCCTAGGGAATTCATAAGATACTCTCCCATTCTGCGGCACTCACTGAGCATGATGCCGTCCTCAAGCAATGTCTCTATTGTCGCAAGGGCCGCGGCAGCCGCAAGGGGGTTGCCGCCGAAGGTAGAGCCGTGGCAGCCCGGGGTAAAGGCCTTTGCCACCTCCTCCCGTGCCAGCGTCGCCCCGATGGGCACTCCACCGCCAAGCCCCTTTGCCAGTGTCAGTATGTCCGGCTCTATGCCATATTGCTCATAGGCAAACAATGTCCCCGTCCTGCCAGTGCCGGTTTGTATCTCATCAAAGATCAACAAAATCCCAAGCCTCGTACAGAGTTCCCGAACATGTTTAAAATAATCATCAGAGGGCATCTTCACGCCGCCCTCGCCCTGTATCGGCTCAAGCATAATAGCGCAGGTGTTCTCATCAATGGCCGACTTTAGTGCCTCGTAGTCGTTAAACGGGACATAGGAGAAGCCCGGCACAAGCGGCTCAAAACCGACGTGAAATTTCGGCTGCCCTGTGGCCGTCAGGGTTGCCATAGTGCGGCCATGAAAAGAATTTAACGCGGTGATTATACCGGTCTTCTCCGCGCCAAAACGCTCTTTCGAATGTTTTCTTGCCAGTTTTATCGCCGCCTCGTTGGCCTCAGCGCCGGAGTTGGAAAAAAATACCTTGTCCGCAAACGAGTAATCACACAGCAGCTTGGCCAGTTTTATCTGAGGTTCGCTGTGATACCAATTCGAGACATGCACTAGTTTCTGTGCCTGCTTCTGTATGGCAACGACGAGCCTTGGGTGGCAATGCCCCAAAATGTTTACGGCAACGCCGGCCAGAAAATCCAGATATTCCTTGCCGTCAGCGCCCCAGAGCTTCATACCTCTGCCCTTGACCAGCACCACAGGAAAACGCTTATATGTGTCCATCAGATATTGGTTTGAGTCGTCTATTAATTTCTTAACGTCCATCTCCTTATTGTCCTTTTATGTGTTCTTTAATGGTGGCGGCCAGAAGTGGGAACATTATCTCATGGTGGCCTATGAGATTAATGGCCGAGTTACTGTCTGCGGCCGGTCTTTTGAGTACGTTGACCTGTGCGCGGTAGTGGCTTATAAAGTCCATATTTATAGCGGTAAAGTGCTCCACCTTATTTTCAGCGCCGCCGATATTTCGGGCCAGATTGAGCGCCTTCATAAACACCTCAGGTATTATAACGGCTGAGCCAAGGTTTATGAATACGCCGCCCTCAAGGCCGCCGAGGAGCGTTGCAAGCAGCCGGAAATCCCTCAGGCTTCCCTCTCCTATTGCCCTGCCATCGGCCTCAGGGTGCATGTGAATGATGTCCGTTCCAACGGCGACATGCACCGTAACGGGCAGCCCTAATTCGTAGGCGCGGGCGAAGATGCTTATCCCTTTATTTTTGATTGCCTTGTCATGCGATAAGAAAGACCCTATAGCACTACCAAGCCCAAGGCCGCTGTCAACGCCTCTGACAATCGCGGTATTAAGCATAACCCCTGTCTCTTCGGCCATGCCAAATGTCCCCTTGCACAGTTCGGCCGCTACGTCCTCGGAGGTAAATCCGGCAAAGGCAAGCTCAAAATCATGTACGATAGACGCCCCGTTTGTGGCAACCGCGGTAATCACACCACGCTCCATCAAATCAATGATAATGGGCGACAGGCCGACCTTAATTGGATGTGCGCCCATGCCGAGAATGACGGGACAGCCGTTTTCACGCGCCTTGGCGATACACGCCGCCGCTCGCCGGAGGTCTGCCGCCGCAAGGATGTCGGGAAGGCTCAATAAAAACTCCCCGAACAGCCCGCCGCGATTATACGGCCTGCCAATCTTATCAAGGGCGACCTTGCTTTTTCTATCGGCAAGAGAGTATCTCTTTACGCGGAGAATCGCGGGGTCCGCGTCCATCGCCTTATCTTTATCGCTTACATCGTCTGACATCAGTGGATTTTAACATAAAATGGTTGAAATAACATATATGTTTAAGGAGGGGGTGGTGTCTCAGTTTGAACTTTTTGCCCCGTAGAAAAGCGGCGGATGTGGTACAATAAAAGTATGCCAAAATGACCGCAAGGACAGAAAAGACCCGCAGATGTAATCGGGTGTGCCGTTAAGGTGGCTAAGCTTGCTACGGGCGAGGGAGAAGAGGATGTAGGCAATCCTTCTATGCGCAAAGGCGGACTTGTAGGTGGCAATGATAGACAAAAGCCTTAACATCTGAAGAACGTAAAGCAATCGCACAGAAAGCCACCCAGTCACGATGGTCCAAGTTAGAAAAGCGATAATTGGTCTCCACTTTTAGGATATGCACGACTTATTAAGGACTTAAACTCTTTCCATGTTTTTGATATTCTCATAAGTCCTATTACAGCGTAAAGATGTTGTGCAAGCATCGGATGACCAACATCCTCAGTAAGCCATCTATGGTGTTGTGAATGGCGGTGTCCTTTTTCATTCTTTGGATTTATTTTTTCAAGTTCGGCTAAAACGCCCGGTCCAAGTCTCTCATAAATAATATCTTTGATATATTTGCCTATAATTGAAGGACGGAAATGTGTTCCAGTATAATCCCACCCGTTCAAACGATAAATTTCTATAAAAAACTCTTCAGGGAATCTTCTCACCCATGCGGCCAACTCTTTGAGAAGAATACTAGATAGGTATGCTTGGAGAGCATCTTTTGCTCTAATTTGTTGATAGCCTGTCGCTTCATCAATTAATCCTACGATACCTGTCTTAGCGAGAGCAGTTATAATAACTTCAGCTCTGTCTGCAAGCTGTTGCTGATTTGGCAACAAAACATTTCCTGCTTTGCGAGCATTCCAATACATTTTACATATATCAACAATATCTTCTCCTTCGTAACAGAACGCCCTCTTGCCGTTTATCTTAAGTAAGAATGTGGCCTGTTCCAAACTTTTGTTTTTGAATTTTTCTGGAATGTATGGTTGCAGGTTTTGTGCTTGGAGGTATCGGTCGAGATCCCCTTTTTTATTCATCGTCAAGAGACCTACAACTTCCCTCTGTACAATAAGTCTTAAGACACGGTCACCATTGTCGTAGATTGCACATGGAATTTGCGTATCAGCAATTGATAATGTCCCTGTGTAATTAGCCGCGGGAATGTCTGAGTGCCATCTTGAAGTTGCGGCTTTTCTGCTTATTTCCTTCCGCTGGTCCGCAGATAATTTCTCAGCTCTTGCCATTGCTCCTTTAACCTTACTTTCATCTTTCATTTGCTCCATGCTTACACCTCCATAATTTTATGCTTGCATTTTTATGTTAATACATGCAAGCATATGTCGTCAATCGTAGTTTAGATGCTTGCAATAAATTTACCTCATGTGATGAGATATGGTCTTTTTGCTATTCAAAGGATAAAAAGGTACCGGAGGAGTTTGAAGGCGAATTCGGCTATGGTGATATATGGACATGGACAGCTCTATGCGCTGACACGAAACTTATAGCGTCATGGCTTGTAGGCGACCGAAGCGCAACAACAGCAAAACTTTTTATTAACGATTTAGCCTCAAGACTTAGCAGTCGGATACAGCGTACCACAGACGGCTATAAGATTTACATTGACGCGGTGGAAAGAGCGTTTGGTATGGACATAGATTATGCCATGCCTGTGAAGATATACAGTGATGACGCTATGAAGGAGAAGAGATATAGTCCTGTCGTATGTACTGGAGCAGAGAAAAGAATCATACAGGGCAAGCCTGACTTAAAATATACATCCACAAGCTACACAGAAAGACAAAACCTAACCATGCGTATGAGCATGAGGCGATTCACAAGATTAACGAATGCCTTTTCAAAGAAGGTAGAAAATCACTGTCATGCGATTGCCCTCTATTTCATGTACTACAACTTTGCAAGGATACATAAGACTTTACGGGTAACTCCGGCAATGGAAGCAAGCATATCTAACCATGTATGGGCTATTGAGGAAATCTTGTCTCTTATGCCATAATGACACCTATGAATAAACTATTTTATGGTGATAATTTGTATGTTTTAAGGGAACATGTTATGGATGATTCAGTTGACCTTATTTATCTTGACCCGCCATTTAACTCAAAAGCCGATTATAATATATTATTCAAAGAGCAGACGGGGGAATCGTCAGGAGCGCAAATCACGGCGTTTGAGGATACATGGCACTGGAATGAGGAGGCAGAGCGGACTTTTCAAAATATTGTAGATACTGCACCGGCCACAGTTGTAGAGATGATGACCGCGTTTAAGAAATTCGTAGGGCTTAACGATATGATGGCTTATCTGACTATGATGTGCGTGCGGTTGGTTGAGCTTAGGCGGGTGTTGAAAGAAACAGGCTCTATTTATCTTCACTGCGACCCAACGGCAAGCCATTATCTAAAAATACTCATGGATGCGATATTCGGTAAAAAGAACTTTAGGAATGAGATTGTATGGCAAAGAACATTTGCACATAGCGATTCTAAAAAATACGGTTCTAATGTTGACTATATATTGTATTATTTAAAAGGTGATAAATATGTATTCAACACGATATATCAACCATATAGCGATAAATACAAATCTCGCTTTAAAGATATTGACCAAAATGAAAACCCGTGGGACGGTAGCAATTTAAGCGCAAAAGGATTACGAGGCGGTGGATATGAATATGAATACAAAGGCTGTAAATCTTATTGGCGGTGTCCAATTGAGACAATGGAGAGATTAGATAAAGAAGGTAGATTGCATTTTACAAAAAACAAAGGCATCCGCCTAAAGAATTACCTCCTCGAACGAAAAGGTAGGGCTTGCCAGTCATTATGGGACGACATTTACCCAATTAACTCACAGGCCAAAGAACGTTTAGGCTATCCAACCCAAAAACCTATAGCCCTATTAGAACGTATTATATCAGCCTCGTCCAACGAAGGCGATATCATTCTTGACCCTTTTTGCGGCTGCGGCACGACTATAACGGCTGCGCAGAAATTAAACCGCCAATGGATAGGCATAGATATAACGCACCTTGCCACAAACCTTATCAAAAAACGATTAAAAGATATGTTTGACCTTGAGCCTAAAAAAAATTATCGCGTCATCGGAGAGCCAGAGGACTTGCCCGGAGCTGAGGAGCTTGCGAATCAAAACCGCTATCAATTCCAATGGTGGGCGTTGTCTCTTATCAATGCCCGTCCATATGGAGATAAGAAAAAAGGTAAGGATACCGGCATTGACGGGTATATCTATTTCAATGAAGATATGGGCAAAGTAGCTAAAGGCATTGTGTCTGTGAAGAGTGGCAACATTAGTGTCAGAGACATTCGGGACTTGGGGCATGTGATGGATAGAGAACAGGCTGAACTGGGAATATTCATAACATTAAAAGAGCCTACACGGGATATGAATAAAGAAGCGGCTGGCAAGGGATTGTACCGATTTACTCTCTTAAACAGAGATTATGCGCGAATCCAGATATTAACGGTTGAAGATTTATTCAACGGCAAGAAGCCTGACATCCCATCAATTTATCAGATTTCTACATACAAAAAAGCCGGAGCTATTGACCCCACAGACGAGCGGTTAGATTTTTAAATAAAAATTCAAACTGAGACACGACCAAAGGAGGGCACCCTCTTTAAATAAGCACGTCGTTCCCTGTCTCATCCTAAAGAAATATCGCGGCGCGCCGATATGTATAAATGTGTTACTGAGATAGTGGGTTATATGGTATAATTGAAGATGAGGTGCAACATATAGATTGTATGGATAACGAGGCACTTGATAAGGTTGTTGAAAAGGTAAGGGAAGGTCTTAAGGCCGAGGGCGGGGATGTCGAAGTCGTCGGCTTAAAGAACGATGTGCTGTATGTCAGGCTTTTGGGTTCATGCGAGACGTGCCCGATGTCTGGCCTTACGATGAAAAATTGGGTCGAGAAGACTTTTATGGATGCGCTGCCATCACTTAAGGGGGTCAGGGCGGTCTGATGAGACGCCGATTCCTTCTTATCGTTTTTGTGGTGTGCGCCGCCCTTGTATGTTATCATGGCATATCGCGCGCGGCCATTACTCCTGTAACGCAGATTAAGGATATTCGTTATTTCGCCTCAAAGGAATATGTGCGCGTCGTTATTGACCTTGTTTCCTTCACAAACTTAAAAAAAGGCGAGCTGAAAGACAGCAAAAAAATATATTTTGACCTTGAACACGCCTCGTCACTGTCTTTTATGAAGAAGACAATAGACGTGGATAACTCCATTATCAAGAGAATTCGCGTCGGACAGTTCGACAAGGACACCGTCAGAGTAGTCATGGACCTCGACAATTTTGAGGAGTACAAGATTTTCACATTGACCAACCCCGACAGGGTAGTCGTTGATATATACGGCGCCAGGGACATCCCCCCCGCTGTTGAAAATATTGAAAAGGAAAATTCTGATAAGCCCTCAGCCACCCCAGCGGCGGTCATGGAGGCCAAAGAACCGGAAATAGTTAAAGAATCCAAGGTAATTAAAGAACCAGAAGTAGTTAAAGAGGCGGCCAAACAGTCGGAAAAGCCTAAAGAACTGGAAAAAGCCCCTGAAAAAGGATTGGAAAAGGGCAGTGATACGGACAAACCCGCAGAGAAAACCCATGAGGCCGCCGACACGGGCAGACTCAAGGCTAAGGAACAGGGTGGGCAGCCAGGAGGCGACGCCCTCATAGCCAGAAAGACAATCGTCATAGACCCGGGACACGGTGGCCATGACCCCGGCGCTATGAGTAAAAGCGGCCTCAAGGAAAAGGACGTTGTCCTTGATATATCCCTGATGCTTGCAAAGATACTCAAAGAAAAATATTACTTTGAGGTGCATATGACCAGAACCGACGATACGTTCATCTCGTTGGATGAGCGTACGGCTATTGCCAATGGCAAAAGGGCGGATATGTTTGTCTCTATCCACGCTAACGCCAACAACTCGCCATCCTTAAGGGGAATAGAGACATATTTTCTGAACTTCTCTAACTCCGACGAGGCCCTGCGCGTGGCCGCCCGCGAAAACGCCATATCTATAAAGCAGATGAAAGAGGTTCAGTCTGACCTCGGCCTCATTCTGGCGTCGCTGGCGCGTGAGAGCAAGCGTGATGAGTCGCTGCACCTCTCACATTATATTCAAAAGTCCATGATCTCCAAAATCGGCAAAAAATACAAAGGCGTAACCGACCACGGCGTCAAACAGGCATTGTTCTACGTCTTAGTCGGGGCGTCCATGCCGGCAGCCCTTGTTGAGGTATCATATATTACTAACAACACAGAAGAACGGCTGCTTAACACGGACGACTACAAGAAGGTCTTGGCCGAGTCCATCGCCGCCGGCATTAATAAATATGTCTCCTCACTGCCTGACGCCACACAGTATGCCAAGGCGTCGCCCCATAGAAAATAGTCTGGCAACGATGAGCTTCTCTGCTGAATTTAAGATTGCCGTCTACGTGATTTTTATCGTGGCAACATTTCTAACGAGGGATGTGGCAATTCTTCTTATTTCTGGCGTGGCCGCCGCATGTTTTTTTTTCCTGTATCCTGATAGGGCTATTCGCAGGGGTTTATTGCCGATTTCCATATTTCTGATTGTGACGTTTATGAGTGGGCTGTTTTTTACCGGCGGCAGGGTTATTATGTCCTTGCCGGGGGTGGATATAACCCATGAGGGCATGGGCGACGCAATTGTGAAGACAGCGAGGGTATTTCTTATGATAGTTGGGGCTAAAATCCTGATGCTCACCACAAGTGCGGACGATATGATTGCCGGGTTAAACCGGATGCTGCCCTCGTCTAAGGCCACGGGGAAATCGCCTGTCAGGGATTTTGTGGAGGTTGCGGGGATGGCCATGAAGGCATTCCCTGCGATTGCTCTAAGGCTTAGAAATGATTTCGCACAGAGGGCCGCGTCCTCCGGCCTGCAAGATTCGGCCAATTTGCCCAACTTGATAGCTAGGGCACGGCTTTCGGCGTCTCTCATCATACCCCTGCTTGGGGATATTATCAATTCGCCGGAGAAAGTTTTTTTTGAACTCACTACAAATGAAAAGGAGAGCCATGTTAGACGTATTAATTAAAAACGCACTCATATGCGACGGCACCGGCGGGCAGCCTTACTCTGCCGACATTGGGGTATCCGGCTCTAAGATAGCCCTCATCGCAGCCAGCATAAACCTCAACGCGGAACTCACCATAGAGGCCGGGGGGCTTGTTGCCGCACCGGGCTTTATTGACGTACACAGCCATTCTGAATTCAGCCTTACCACGCACCCAGAGGCAGACTCTAAACTCCTCCAGGGTGTTACGACAGAGATAAACGGCAATTGCGGGTTTTCGGCGGCGCCAATTTATAATGACGCACAGCAGCAACTGGAGAAGGAATTCCTTCACCATGGGGTGCAAAGGCGTTGGCAGACATTTAAAGAATATAAAGAGGTTCTCTCTGAGGCAAAACCGGCTATAAATTTCGCCACCCTTACCGGACAGGGAAACATTCGCGGCTCCGTCCTTGGATACGAGAATATGGAAGCGGCAAGTGGCGATATAGAAAAGATGGCGGCACTGCTGAGGGACTCTGTTGCAGACGGTTCAATCGGCCTGTCCACCGGCCTGATATACTCCCCCGGTGTGTTCTCGACAAACGATGAACTTATCGGGCTTATAAGGCGCTCAGGTGTGGCCCCGCTGATTTACGCAACCCACATGAGAAGCGAAAGTGACGCCCTCATTGAGTCCATCGAAGACACCATAGAGGTTGGACGGCAAACCGGCATAAAGATTCACCTCTCACACCTGAAAACGGCGGGCAAACAAAATTGGCACAAGATTGACGCCGTCATTAATTTGATAGAAAAGGCCATCTCTGATGGTATCAAGGTCACATGTGACCGCTACCCATATACGGCCTCACAGACCTCGCTTGATACTGCCCTTCCCGCATGGACATATGAAGGGGGAGATGAGGCGGAGCTAGCGCGGTTGACCAACCCCAGCCTGTTACAAAGAATCAAGGCGGAGACGGCCGCCTTTCGCGATAATGACAGCTATTGGAAAGGCGTCCTTGTGTCTTCCGTAAAGACAGAAAAGAACCGGCACTTAGAAGGCATGAGTATCGCCGATGCCGCCTCTGCTGCGTCGGTTAAACCCATAGATTTTGCCATTGGCCTGTTAATTGAAGAGCGGCTTGCGGTAGATGCCATATTTTTTTCGATGAACGAGGACAACCTGAGGCGCATCCTTTCGTTGCCAATTTGTATGGTAGGATCGGACAGCTCCGTAAGGCCGATTGCCGGACATAATGGAAACGCCTCAAACGGCCAATCTGGAAAACCCCACCCGCGTGGCTTTGGGAGTTTCCCGAGGTATCTAAGCAAGTACGTCCTATCGGAGGGGCTGATGTCCCTGCCTGAGGCAATAAGGAAGATTACGGGGTTGCCCGCTGAGACCTTTGGATTAAAAGACCGCGGAGTGTTGAGGGAAAATGCGTACGCCGACATAACGCTTTTCGATGAAAATACAATTAGAGACACCTCAGAATATGCCTCACCATGGAGTGCCCCTGAGGGCATCGAATACGTATTCGTTAACGGCCACATGGCCGCCAAAGACGGTACCCTCACGGCAGCGAGAGTCGGCATGGTATTATAGCCCCCTGCATGGCTCCTGCTTCAGCAATTCTCAATGAAACTCCTCGCCGCAAGCGGCGGGGAATAAAACCCCGGGAGATTCAATAAGGGAATATGTAGTAATCTAATGATGATCGTATTTATAGCATATTTGTTACTTATTATATTTATGGTTGTACCTCATGTTGTCTTTTATGCCGTAATAGTTGGTTTGTTAGTTAACAGGATAAGACCTATAAAGATAATTAAGCCATCTCTTAACATTCAGCTATTATTTTATGGACATTTAGTTGTTTGTGTGTTATCCTATCTCATATTTACTGACTATATCTTTGCCAAATCAAACATGAAGGTGGGGGTGTTTCATTTCGGCAATTTAGATTTAGTATATTCGTATTATTTTATATTTATTGAATTGTTATATTTCTGGACGTTGTATTATCACTTTACATATATTTCAAATAAACACAAAACTATATATGTTTTATATTGGCCTTTTTATATAATATGCTTTACCATTACGGCGTGTCTTTATATCTTTGGCGTCATGGGAGTAGTGGGAGCATCAAACCATACAATGCTTGTTCTTATAGTCATGTATAAGGCCTTATATTCATTCGGATGGCAGTTAATTATGGTGTATTTATGTGATTGCTATATAAAGCATAATGAAAGACATAATGTGCGTATCCTTAATCTGTCAATTATTAGCACATTTACTATAATTCTTATTGCAGCCTTAATAGTGGATGGTGAAATTAATCTGTATCCCCCTAAGCTATTCCTCTCGAATGACTTCGTAACTACGAAAATAAATGAAATATTAATATTATTTTATTTCACTGATGTCCCGTTATAGATCGAATAAAGACAACTGTTTCCATGAAACACTATCCTCAACTTTGTAGCTCAAT
>JADFYL010000146.1 GCA_015233045.1 Nitrospirota bacterium
CTCTCAAAAACCCTTTTTATCGATAGGTGCAAATTCCTATATCGGAGCTTGGGGATTTTGGGAATCTTGACATTATTAACAAACAATGTTATATTTACGGAGGAGCGTGGCTTAATAACATTAATGGCGTCAAATATGCGTCAGGGGAATTTGAGATGATTACGATAAAGAAGATATTGATAGTGGACGATTCGACGTCTGCCCGGTTTTTCATCAAGGGGTGTATTCCAAAGGACAAGGGCTATGAGTTCTTTGAGGCCAGCGACGGGGCAAAGGGGGTGGAGGCTTATAAGAATTTCCGCCCGGATGTAACGTTTATGGATTTGACGATGCCTGTGATGACGGGTTTTGAGGCAATCGAAGTGATAAAGGCATTTGACCCTCAGGCGGCGATAATTGTCCTGACGGCTGATATTCAAACTAAAACAATTGAACGGGTTACCGCGCTTGGCATCTCCACGGTTTTGAAAAAACCTCCGGTTAAAGCCACTGTCGAAGAGGCCCTCCTCAAAATTCAAGGGATAGGGGGGTAAACCTGTGGAAGGGAATGACGATAGCACATTTTCCGAATTGGAGATAGACACACTTCAGGAGATAATGAATATTGCCTTTGGGCAGGCTTCTGCCGATCTTGCCGAGGTCATAAACGTGTTTATTGTTCTAAGTGTACCGGCGCTGAGACTGAAGAAGGCAGTGAGTTTGTCGGAGTTTATCAGGGTTGAAATAGGCGACCTGAAGGACTTCAAGATAGTGGAGCAGAGTTATTGGGGGAAATCCAAAGGTGTTGCCCTGCTTGCGTTTCCACATGAGGCTGAGCTGGAGCTGATTGCCATGTTCAGGGAAGACTCGGACATGGGAATTGACTCTGACATGTCCGATGAACTTGACAACGAGATGTTGATAGAGATTGGCAATATACTGATAGGGGCGTGTGTGAGTAAGATGGCTGAGCTCCTTAAAGATGTGGTAACGTTTGTGCCGCCGAGGGTAATAACCGGGGAGCAGTTGAGCGAGGCCTTTGTTGAAAATCGTTTTGAGCGCGAAGCCAGAGTAATTTTACTGAAGACCCTATTCCAGATTGAAGGACGCGAGCTGTCAGGCCATCTGTTTTTGGTAAACAGCCTTGATTCGATTCATACGCTTAAGGACGCCCTGCGCGCTTTCTGGAAACAGTACGAGTGATTTACAGACAGGTCTTTGATGTACTCAATCTCGGACTTGTCATCCTGGACGAAGGGCTTCATGTGTGTTACTGGAACCGCTGGATGACCAGGCACAGCGGCTTTGACTGCGAGAATATAATTGGGTCGCCGCTATTGGAGTTCTTCCCTGATCTTGACACAAAGTATTTCAACCGCAGCGTCAGGTCTGTTTTTAAATTCGGCAGTTTTGTATTCATGTCGCAAAAACTCCATAAATATCTGTTTAAATTCGAAAAAAAGGTCTCAGGTTTTCAACACATGCAGCAAAGCGTTACGATGGGTCCTATCAAAGACAAGGATAACGTTGTTGAGCATGTCTTCATAGTCATACAAGACGTCACAGAGATGGCCGCATACGAAAAGAAACTCCATAATATGAACATAAAAGATGGTCTTACCGGCGTATATAACCGGCGATACCTTGAGACCCGCCTGAAGGATGAGTTTGACCGTCACAAGAGATACTGCCACGCGTTAAGCGTCATCATGTTCGATATAGATCATTTTAAGTCCATAAACGATACCTTCGGGCACCAGTATGGGGATTTCGTCCTGAAAGAGGTATCCGCCACCGCGCTCGATACACTCAGGGTAAACGACGCGCTTGCGCGATATGGTGGCGAGGAGTTCTGCTGTATCCTCCCTGAGACCACAATAAGCAGCGCTATGATGGTTGCCGAGCGGATTAGAAAAAACGTCGAATCTCAGGAAAACAGATTTGAAAGCACGATGACATCGGCAAAAGTGACGATAAGCCTTGGGGTATCCGAGCTGTGCGAGATAACAGATACCCATGAAATGCTGCTCAAAAAGGCCGACGACGCCCTCTACAAGGCCAAACGCGAAGGCCGTAACAGGGTAGTCTCTATGACCCTCTTTTAGCAGCCCCTCTTTCAGGCCTTTTTTGAGCCTTGCTACGGCGCACAGACCATTGACAGGCTGATCTGTTCGGCCCTTTCCTTACTAACGAGTGTTGCAACAAGTTCCAGTGCAAACTCAACGGCGGTACCGGCGCCCTGGCTTGTTATTACCCGGCCGTCAACAACGACCCTCTCGTCTGACGATATGCTTGCGGCATGGAGTTTCTGCTGAAAACTTGGGTGGCTTGTTACCTTTTTATCTGAAAGAATGCCGGCCTCTGAAAGCACATAGGGCGCGGCGCATATAGCCGTTACGTACTTGCCGCCCCTGGACATCTCAACTACGATCTTCTTTACCCGTTCGTCCTTTGCAAGTGCCTCCGTCCCGGGCAAACCGCCCGGCAAGACCAGCATATCGAAATCCTCCGCCCTGACCGCGTGAAGGGGCGCGTCGGGTATTATCCTTACTCCCCTGACGCTTGTAATAGGCCCGTCTTTAAGTCCGGCGGCAACAACCTTTATGTCGGCCCTCCTAAGGATGTCAATTACCGCCACTGCCTCAAGCTCTTCAAATCCATCTGCCAGAATTACCAATACAGACACCATAGACGCCTCCTTTGCTCTTCTGTTTATTATAAAAGATTTCAAGGCCATTGTGCTAAGATTTTTTCATTTTCTGGTAATGCCGTGTATTATTACCGGAGTTTCCATCTGACCCGGCCCGCCTGATATATTTATTTTGTTTTTGGGGGTGTTTCGTTTATAATACCCCCTGATATGATAGAAATCAGAAACAATCTCCGGCTCAGGCCATGTGGGCATTAGGCGAAAAAGTGCCTCTTCGCGTAGGTCTCATAGGCGTCGGGTATTTCGGTAAGCACCACGGGCGCATTGTCTCGGAGCTGGACGGGGCCGTCTTGGCCGCCGTATGCGACGCTGATTTATCACGCGCAGAGGAGGCCGCCAGTCGCTATGCCTGTCAGGCATTTACCAGCGTTGACCGGGCGCTACCCCTTGCGGATGCCTTTATCATAGCAACCCCCACGCAGACACACAACGCCATTGCCATGAAGTGTTTGCGGGCAGGCAAGCATGTGTTCGTTGAAAAGCCCATAACCGGCAGCGTTGACGAGGCTGGCCAGTTAATAGACGAGGCCAATGCGCGCGGTCTCACACTTCAGGTTGGCCATGTGGAAAGATATAACGCGGGGTTTAAGAATCTGTGTACGTTACTGGATGCACCGGCATATATTGAGACCCAACGCCTGTCGCCGCTTATTGAGCGGGCGGTGGGAGTTGATGTTACCCTCGACCTGATGATTCACGACATTGACGTTGTGCTTTCCATTTCTAACTCGCCGGTTAAATCAATAAACGCCGCGGGGGCAAGTGTCCTGACTGGCCGCATAGACACGGCAAAGGCGTGGATTGAGTTTGAAAACGGCATGAAGGCATTCTTATACGCCGGCAGGTTATCCAGCGATAAACTGCGGACATTAAAGGTATCACAAAGAAATGAACTGTTGTCTTTGGACTATCAAAGCGGCATGATAACGAAATATATAAAAAACGGCTCTTCAATAGAGGTGATCCCCCTTGATGTACCGCCTATGGCAGAGCCTCTGAAGGAAGAGCTCAGGGGTTTTGTTGAGAGCATTTTAACTGGGAAGAATCCGATGGTAAGCGGAGAGTGCGGGCGGGAGGCTTTGAGCCTTGCCCTAAGTATTGGAACAATAATAAGGGAAAGTGTGAGCAGTGTGATGATATGATACCTATGTTGGATTTGAGAAAGGAGTTCCTTGATATTGAGGACGAGGTCGTTGGCGCGGTAATTGAGGTGCTGAGGGGCACGAGGTATGTATTAGGCCCGGAGGTGGAGGAGTTTGAGCGGCGGCTTGCGCAATATCACGGGCTGGCCTACGGGGCTGGCGTGGGTTCAGGCACTGGGGCGTTGTTTTTGAGCCTCGCTTCTTTGCCAATCTCGCCGGGCGATGAGATCATTACAACGCCGTTTACTTTTTTTGCCACAGTGGAGAGCATTCTCTATGTGGGCGCAAAACCGGTCTTTGTTGATATTGATAATAAGACACTTAATATTGACGTGGATTTAATTGAGCGGAAGATTACAAAAAAGACTAAGGCAATCCTGCCGGTACACCTTTTCGGACTTCCCTGCGATATGAAACGCCTTATGGAACTGGCAAAAAAGTACAATCTGTATGTAATTGAGGACTGCGCGCAGTCCTTCGGCTCTTCGATAGATGGCAGGCTCACCGGCACGTTTGGCGACTCGGGGTGTTTTAGTTTTTATCCGAGTAAGAATCTCGGCTGCTACGGCGACGGTGGGGCGGTTGTCACTAACAATCAGGAAATGTATGAAACAATTCTTGCCCTCAGGAATCACGGCTCAAGGGGAAACTACATTCACAGCGTAGTTGGCTTTAACAGTCGGCTTGATGAGATTCAGGCGGCAATCCTGTTGATTAAACTTAATAAAGTCGAGGGCAACAACGCCAAAAGAAGAGAAAACGCCGCCCTCTACACATCCATGTTAAGCAGTACTGTGATGTGCCCTTATATTCCACAGGGATACACAAGCAATTATCATCAGTACACAATACGCTCGGCTCATAGAGATAAAATAAAGGACGCGCTTCACGACGCGGACATCTCCTCAGTAGTCTATTACCCGCTGCCGATACACCTGCAAAAGCCGTTGGGGCGGTTCGGTTTCAAAAAGGGGGATTTTCCTGTTGCCGAGACGGCCGCCGCACAGGTGCTGTCGCTTCCCGTGTATCCCGGTC
>JADFYL010000147.1 GCA_015233045.1 Nitrospirota bacterium
GAGCATCTCGCCCATCGCGGAGATTTTTGCCTGCTCTATGAGGAGTTTCTCATCCTGCCTTCGTCTTTCAGCATCTTCAGCCTTCCTGCGGTACTCCTCCATCTTGTGCTTATACAGGGCCATCTTAATCGTTACCATCAACTCCCTGCTATTACATGGCTTCAACAAATAACCCGATGGCTCGGTGAGCTTTGCCTTTTCCAATATTTTGTCGTCAGAGTACGCGGTCAGATATACGATTGGAATTCCGAAGCGTTTATTTATCTCTCTGGCGGCCTCAATCCCGTCCATATTGCCCCTAAGCACTATATCCATAAGCACCAAATCAGGCATGTCCCGCGCGGCGGCAACAATCGCGTCCTCGCCCGTAGCGGCAATAGATGTAACTGTAAAGCCTGTAAAACCCTCAATTTTGCCCTTCAACCCAAGGGCTATTAAGGCCTCGTCCTCGACTATCTGTATTTTGGCGCTTTCTATCACTACAGTCTTTGATTGTACACTAGTTCGCAAAATTTTATCTTAAACTCCGTCCCCACAGCCATCTCGCTTATCAACTCCAATGACCCACCCAATTGATGCTCAACAAGTGTCTTTACAAGTTTTAATCCAAGGGTTTTCGTATCTTTTATATCTAAATCAGAGGATATTCCAGAACCGTTGTCACGGATAGACAACTCATAGAGGCCATCCTCATCGCAATGGAGACCTATTGAGACCAGGGCATTGGTCTGTCCATTGACAAAGGCATATTTCAGAGAGTTTGATATAAGCTCGTTTATTATTAAACCACACGGGATAGCCGTCTCAATATTTAACATGATGTCTGCTATGTCTATGTCAATGGTTAAATAATAGTCCCACCGCGTGTATGAAGCCCTGATGTTTTCCGCAAGCGTATGGACGTAGTCTCTGAAGTCTATCTTCGACAAATCTCTGGTCTGGTAGAGTTTTTCGTGTATAAGCGCCATTGACTTGATTCGATTCTGCATCTCGGTAAACATCTCTACAAATCTCTCGTCGGTTATTTGTCCTGACTGAAGGTAAATAAGGCTTGAGATTATCTGCATGTTGTTTTTTACCCTATGGTGAATCTCCTGCAAGAGAACCGTCTTGTCATCAAGCGACTTTCTGAGGGACTCAATCAGATTCACTCTTTGGGTTATATCCCTGACGATAAATGACGCCCCAACAATCGCTCCCGATGTCGCGGCGGCTATCGGGGTCACGGTAAGGGATATGTTGATTTGTCTGCCATCCTTTCTGAGGTGGACAGTTTCATAATTTTTAATATGAGCGCCTGAGCTTATCTCGTTCAGAATCTCCATCGCCTCATTAGCCTTATCCGGCGTAAAGAGGTTTGATATGGAAGAGGATAATATTTCGGCTTTTGAGTAACCATAGATATACTCCGCGCCATTGTTCCAATGAGTAATCCTTCCCTCGGTGTCAACGGCGACAATGGCGTCGTCAAGAAGCTCAACCACATCGTCAAGCCGCCGAATAGTCTCTCTGGCCTTTCTCCTTTCAATTGTCTTTACGCCGCGAAATATCGGGGCAATCATCATAATCCCAACGAGTATTAATAGTGAGGACAAAAAGGCCACTGTCTCAGGCAGAGGCATCGGCACAAAAGAAATGTCATCAACGTCTTTGTAAAACAAATCAACAAGTGAAATCAACCGCCTGACGGCCATCACAGCAACACCGGCGGCAATAAACACCCATGCACCGCTTCTACCGGTAATCCTTATCAGCCTGAAACTCAAAGCGGCAGCGGCTAGTTGAACGACGCACGAACTTATTAAGATTATCTTAAGATACATTTATATTCCGGCTCTATTTCGGCGTGCGCGGCAGTTTAATCTCAAAACACGCGCCGGCGCCAGAGGCAGAGCGCAGCGTTATCTCCCCGTAATGGTCTGCCACGGCCTTTTTCACGCTATAAAGGCCAAGCCCCGTTCCCTTTTTGCTTCCCGGTACCTGAAAATACACATTGAATATCTGATTGTGATACTGAGGGTCAATGCCAGGGCCATCATCAGATACAGAAAACCGTATAGTGGAACTGTCGCCCGATACCTCCACTTTTATTGAGGCCTTCGCGTATTTGGCGGCATTGCTCAGGAGGTTTTCGACAATTGACTTGAGCTGATATGGGTCTGCCGTCAGCGTTAGTGGCTCTTCAGTCTGATAATCCCCGAAGTTCACCCCATTAATGCTCAGGCTCAGCCCACGGGCATCCATCATAGGCAGACAATTCATAGCCACAGACGATATTATGGATGAGAAATCTACAGCCACAGGATTAGACATCCCAAGAGACGCCTTTTCCTTCAACGATTTCGATGTCTTTTCAATAATTTGCAGCAAATCGGCCGCGGCGCTTTCTATTATGTGCAAGACCTCATTTTTCGCCTCTTCTGTTGGGGCCTTGCCCGTTAAATACCTTCTCGTATAGCCCTTAATCGCAAGCAGGGGAGTTTTTAAGTCGTGGATGAGCACGGATACGAATTTCTCCCGCTGGGAGTTCAACGCCTCCTCAGCGTGTATCCTCTCTGTGATGTCGTGAAACGCTATGGCCATGCCATAACATATGCCAAGCTCATCCCTGATTGCCGCCGTACAGCCACTGATATGATACTGTCTGCCGTGCAGTGCCGTCAGGACAGGATTAGAAAGGCTAGTAACAGAGGTCTGGTTTACTCTGCCCAGATTAAACTTCTCGCCATTTTCTCCCAATGTCACGTTAAAAACATCATTGGCGGCCCTGCCTATGGCCATTTGGCCTTCCCAGCCGGTCATAGCCTTTGCGGCCGCGTTTATAAAAATGACACGGCCTGCTAAATCAGTCGCTATGACGCCGTCTCCAATGCTGTTTATCGTCGTAGACAGCCACTGCCGGCTTTCGCGCACAGACTTTTCAAGTTTGTGTTTATACATCGCCATTTCAATGTTTATGTGCAGTTCCTTGTCCTCAAACGGTTTAAGCAAGTAGCCGAAGGGTTCTGTTATCTTTGCGCGCTCGATCATTTTTTCGTCCGCGTAGGCGGTGAGATATATGACAGGTATATCATACTTCGCTCGTACCTGAGAGGCCGCCTCGACCCCGTCAATTCCATCTTGCAGCATTATATCCATGAGGACAAGGTCAGGACGCCGCTCCTCAATCTTTATAAACGCCTCACGCGCGGTAGGCACCGCCCCCGTCACCACGTAACCGAGGTCCTCCACACACTTCTGTATGTCTTTGGCTATTATTATCTCGTCTTCTACGATTAATATCTTCTTCTTTAACATTTCTTTCTACATAGTACCTAATAGGGAAGATTAAAAAAGAACGAATGTTCCTTCTCTACGGCCTTGACCCTGTTTCTGCCTTTGTTTTTAGCGATATAAAGGGCATAGTCCGCTTTTTTAATAAAACCGGCGGGGTCTTCATGTTTGACATACTCTGAGACGCCAAAACTACAGGTTACCGTTCCAACATCAGTAAATTTGTAGTCCTGAACTATCTCTCTGAGTTTCTCAGCCAGCTCTTTCGCACCGGCGAGGTTGGTCTCCGGCGTAAGAATCACAAACTCCTCACCCCCATAACGAGCAAAAGTATCATATTTCCTCACATTTTCAGATACCAGCTTCGTTATCTCCTGCAACACATAATCCCCTGTCTGATGCCCATAAGTATCATTTACTGATTTAAAATGGTCTATGTCAAAAATAATGAGTGCCAGGAAATTGTTATACCGCAGAGACCTTTCGATTTCCTTCTTAAGTTCATCCTCGAATTTCTTCCTGTTAAAAATGCCTGTCAGGGCGTCTTTTACAGCCATATCCTGAAACATCTTCATGTCGCACTCTATGTGCGATATGTCCGTAAAGGTGATGAGATAGCGCTTGCGCTCCTGAAGCTCCGGTATGGCGTTTGCGTGAATAATGTATGCCCTTGCCTCGCTCTTTAACTGGTCTTTGCCAGCCATGAAGACTATACAATCTGTTTTTTCGGTGTTAATGGCCTCTTTTATCCACACATTAAACGATTTTCCCTTGTAAAAACTGTCCTCCTTGACCACCATAAAACGGTTTATACTGTTGGCCTTTCCGATGAACTCATCAAATGTATCAAATCCAAGGAAGCGCAAAAACGAAGCGTTCAGAAAATATACCTCGTCTATATCGGTAATCATAATAAATGTGGGATTGTTGTCGAGAATCGTCTTGATAAACTCGTTTTTTGACTCAATCTCTTTCTGCTGCGACACCGCCCTGGCCACCTTGGCAAGTATACTAAGCAGGTCGCCGTTATTGACCGGCTTTTTGATATATTTTGCGACGCCTATCTCTATTGATTTAAGAAAATAGTCCTCGTCGTTAAACGCTGAGGTAATGATAATCGGGGTGTCTTCGTTTATGGATTTTATCGCCCTCGACATTTCAATACCGTCCATTACGGGCATCATTATGTCGGTCACGACGATGTCAGGGCTTTCTTTTTTGTATATCTCAAGACCTTCCTTCCCATTCCCGGCCAGTAAAAGGTCTTTGATACGCCGTCTTAAGAATCTTGCAATACTGTCTCTGATGATGGCCTCATCCTCAACATAGAGCACCTTTGCCCTATGAAGGTATTGGTCAACCGAATTATGAAAGTTATCGCTCATAACAGTCTCCGTATATACTACCAAAACCACACAAAAAAAAGATAAGAATAATCAAGGTTACAGAAAACCTCACTCCGCGATAAAAAATTGTATCCACCCGGCTTGTCTTGCCGTCATTCCGGCTTGCAGACTGTGTCATAATAGTAGGCCAGCCCCCCCCCCCTTTTTTTTTTGAGGTGGG
>JADFYL010000025.1 GCA_015233045.1 Nitrospirota bacterium
TGCCCAACACAAAGCCGGTAAACGACAACGAGACAGTGGCGGAGTTTATAGTGAAAAAGGCGATATCCGAGGGTCATTGCAACGTGTTTCCCATAGGGGCGATAACGAAGAGACAGGAGGGCGTGGAGCTTGCCGAGATGGGTATGATGAAAGACGCTGGCTGCGTTGCATTTTCTGACGATGGAAGGCCGGTAACCGATTCGCTGTTGATGCGCCGTGCGCTTGAGTATTCAAAGGTGTTCTCATCGCCTATCATATCTCACGCGGAGGATTTGTCTCTCTCTAACGGCGGCGTGATGAACGAGGGGTATCTATCCACGACGCTCGGCCTTGGTGGGATTCCCGCGGCGTCAGAGATAATAGCGATACAAAGGGATATTGAACTTGCCAGGCTGACAGGCGGACGACTGCACATTGCCCATTGCTCAACGGCTGGTGGGGTCAGGGCGATAAGAGAGGCAAAAAGAGACGGGATTGCCGTTACGGCGGAGACATGCCCGCATTATTTTCACTTAACTGAGGCAGAGGCCAACGGCTATAACACCGCCGCAAAGGTAAACCCTCCGTTAAGAACCAAAAAAGATGTCGAGGCCGTTAGAGAAGGCGTTAAAGACGGCACCATAGACGTAATAGCCACAGACCACGCCCCTCATCACAGAGATGACAAGCTCTGCGAATTTGACAGGGCGGCCTTTGGAATATCGGGGCTTGAGACTGCCTTTTCGCTGAGCTACGCGCTAGTTAAAGAGGGACTGTTGACGTTGAATCAATTAATAGAAATGATGACTATCAGGCCGGCGCGAATATTAGGACTTGACAAGGGCACATTGAGGGTTGGCGCGGATGCCGATATTGTTGTCGTAGATTTAAACAAAGACTTTATAGTTGACCCTGAACAGTTTGTATCTAAAGGAAAAAATACACCATTCAATGGTTGGCGACTCACTGGGATGCCCGTTATGGCAATCTGTAAGGGCATAGTGAAGTATCACTTTAATAATAACGATTTAACGGTGGTTGGGGTATGAGAAAAAAGGCTGTGCTGGTGTTGTCCAATGGTCTGGTATTTGAGGGGGAGTCGTTTGGTGCTGAGGGAGAGGCCGTAGGCGAGGTGGTTTTTAATACCGCGATGGCGGGTTATCAGGAGATATTGACTGATTCCTCGTACAAGGGGCAGATAGTGGCGATGACATATACGCAGATTGGAAATTATGGGGTCAACGTGGAGGATATTGAATCAAAGGTCGGACCAAGGGCCGAGGGTTTTATTGTGAAGGAGTATCTGGATTACCCAAGCAGTTGGCGGGCTGATGGTGCGCTTGGCGCCTATCTTAATAAACACGGCGTTGTTGGAATTCAGGGCATAGACACGCGTGCCCTCACATCGTGCCTGAGGGACGCCGGGTCTATGATGGGGATAATCTCTACGGATGGCCGCTATACACCGGCGGCGCTGTTTGAGAGAGTCAGAGAACATCAGGGAATCGGCGGGATTGATTTAGTGAAGGAAGTTACGACAGAGCGGCCATATAAGTGGCCTGCCAGTGAGAAAACGTGGGGTTATGAGGACAGTGGCTCAAACGTGATGCCCATTCATCAGGGACAGTTGAAGGTGGTGGTCTATGATTTTGGGGTTAAGTTTAACATACTGAGAAATCTCGCCTCGGAAGGATTTGAGGTAATCGTAGTGCCTGCTGACACGAGCAGCGCAGAGGTGCTTGAAATGAACCCTGACGGGATATTGTTAAGCAACGGGCCTGGCGACCCTGATGCGGTCTCCTATGGGATTCAAAACGTACGGGAACTAATCGGCAAAAAACCCATCTTCGGCATTTGCCTGGGGCATCAAATCCTCGGATTAGCGCTTAACGGGCGGACATACAAGTTAAAATTCGGCCATCACGGCGGCAACCATCCAGTTAAGGATATAGCAACAGGCAAGGTGGAGATAACCTCGCAGAATCATAACTACTGTGTGGATATTGAATCCTTAAAAGGACATGCCGTCCTCACGCACACGAATTTGTACGACGGCACGCCCGAGGGAATCAGGCACGTGGAGCTGCCCATCTTTTCGGTTCAGTATCATCCGGAGGCCGCCCCCGGGCCAAACGATTCCAATTATCTATTCAGGAGATTTAAGGCTATGATAACAGGAGGCCAATATGAGAATTAACAAAAGCGGCATTGAAGAGGGTTCAATGGTAGAAGTCACAAAAGATGGCAAGCCGGTATTAATAGCAAATATAGATGGCAGGTTTTATGCCGTGGGCGGCGTATGCCCGCACATGAGGTGCCACCTTCAGAAGGGCGCGCTTAATGGCGGCATTGTGACCTGTCCATGTCACGGCTCGTCATTTGACGTAAAGACAGGCGTTATGTTGTCCTGGGTTAAAAGTATGTCAAAAGACCTTGCGAGATTATCAGGAGTTTTTGGCTGGGCGAAGGACCTCAAAAGATATGAAGTGAGTGTGGACGGCGATTACCTGGAAATCTCTTAATTAACATGACTACTAACAGAAATAATGAAGCCGCCCTGTATGAACAGCGCAAGTGGATGCTCACAGACCTGCTGCCATCTTCTGACGCGCCAGAAACAGAGAGGATTATCGGGGATTTAACATCCCTGGTTTCAGAGATTGCCTCGTACAGGGAGGTTCTGACCGCCGAGGTGTCAATCAGTGATTTTGCCGCGTTTCTTCGTTTGATTGAGAGATTTGCTGTTGAATCGAACCGCCTTACGGCATATTGCCAATTGTGGTTTTCTGAGGATACGCAAAATCAAGCCGCGCTTACATTTATGGGGCGTGTGGAGCAACTGCTGACAGATATGTATAATGAGACGCTCTTCTGGGGGTTGTGGTGGAAGTCCATAGGGGATGAGGACGCGGGACGCCTGATGAGCGGCGCCGGTGATTTACGTTATTATCTGGAGCGGGAACGTGCCTTTAAACCACACATACTGACAGAGCCACAGGAGAAGATAATTAATATAAAAGACATAAACGGGATAAACGCCGTCATTACAATCTACGATATGCTCACAAGCAAATACGTATTCGAACTAGAGATAGAGGGCAAGAAAATAAAGCCCCTTACGCGCGATGCCCTCATGTCATATGCCCATCATTCGAACCCGGCGCTGCGTGAGGCTGTCTATAAGGAACTCTTCAGGGTCTATTGCAATGACGAGGTAGTCCTGTCACAGATATACGCATACAGGGTACGTGACTGGGCGTCTGAGCATATCAGGATTAGAAATCACGAATCGGCCATCAGCGTACGCAATCTTGCCAACGATATACCAAACGCGGTAGTGGACACGCTGTTAGGCGTATGCGTGGAGGAATCCCATGTATTTCAAAGGTTTTTCAAGATAAAGAGCCGGCTGCTTGGACTACCAAAGCTCAGGCGGTACGATATATATGCCTCCGTAAGACGCGACGACGGGCGGCTCATCCCATACTCCACGGCGGTTTCTACGGTGTTGGACAGTTTTAATAAATTCTCTCCGGTAGTGGGGGCGTTGGCGAAGAGGGTTTTTGACGAGGGGCGCATAGACGCCGAGGACAGGCTGAATAAGAGGACGGGGGCGTTTTGTTATGGGGTGCTGCCGGATATGACGCCGTGGGTGTTGATGAACTACACGGGGAAACCGAGGCAGGTGGCAACTCTGGCACATGAGCTTGGGCACGCGGTTCACGCCCTTGCGGCTGCCGGGCATTCGGTGTTGACGTTTCATGCCCCGTTGCCCCTTGCCGAGACGGCGTCGGTGTTTTCGGAGATGCTGCTTATGGAGCGTATGCTTGCGGAGGAAGCCAACCCCGAGGCAAAGACTGCCCTTATCTGCAGCGCGCTTGACGATATCTATGCCACGGTGCTGCGCCAGGCGTATTTTGTCCTGTTTGAGCGTGAGGCGCATGTGATGTTGGCAGAGGGCAAAAACCCCGGCGAGCTGAACACGCTCTATTTGGAGCTTATGAGAAAGCAGTTTGGCGATTCGGTGGAGCTTACCGACGATTTCCAATACGAGTGGATGGCGATTCCACATTTATTTCACACGCCATTTTACTGTTATGCGTACAGTTTTGGAGAGCTGTTGTCGCTCTCTCTGTATAACATGTACAAAGAGGAGGGCGGCGGATTTGTTGATAAATTACTTAAAATCTTATCATACGGCGGTTCGGCCTCCCCGCGGGATATATTGAATGAGGCGGGCATAGACATATCAGACGCCGGTTTTTGGCGCGGCGGTTTTCGGGTTATAGACGGGTTTATAGATAAACTGTTATAATCAGGCTATATAATCGGGAGGTACTTGATATGTCAGGAAGACTTACGTATCGTCCGTTTGAATCGCTGATAAATGTCTCAATCGAAGAGGAAAAAAGTGAGATTCCAGCCCCCGTGCCAACCGACATTGACTATTTTTTGACGGCAATGGAGCGAGTCAAAGAGATAAAGGAGTTCAGGGAAATCCCATATTCTCCATCGGCAGTTGCCACACCGTCCCGAAGGCCGTCAAACGATATTGACGCCGCGGCTGCCCTGACAGAAATCGTGACTGGCAAGAGCCATGTTGAAATACGAAACACACAGGAGTATGTGGAGTGGGCAGCAACGGGTAGGGGTGAGGAGCGTAATCCCGCCGCAAGAAAGGACCTCTTAAATCGCCTCCATCGGGGTGAGTTTTCTGTGCAGGACTTCTTAGATTTACACGGGTTTACCCTTGAGGAAGCAGAGATAATGGCGGGGGAGTTCATCAGGGATTCTGTGAGGCGGCGGCTGAGGTGTGTGAAGATAATCCACGGCAGGGGGCTGCGTTCGCCGTCTGGTCCGGTGATAAAGGACGCCCTAATGCGCTGGCTCATAGGCCAGAGAAAATACGTCAAGGCCTACGCAACGGCAAGGGGATGTGACGGCGGCCTTGGCGCGGTCTATGTATTGTTAAAGTAATACATTCAATTAAGAGGGGAAAACCATAGTGCTGACAAGATTTAAAGTCTCAGGATTTAAGAATCTCGTAGATGTGGATGTAAGTTTCGGCCCGTTTACGTGCATAGCCGGCGGCAACGGCGTCGGGAAATCCAATCTGTTTGACGCGATACTATTTTTAAGCGCCTTAGCAGAAAAACCATTCAGAGAGGCCGCTATGTCAGTACGCGGTAATAACGGCACACCTTCTGCTTTAAAAAGTCTGTTTCACAGGCACGGGGATAACTATGATAATAAAATGACATTTGAAGCAGAGATGATTGTCCCGAAAAAAGGCATAGACGATTTAGGGCAGGAAGTAGAGGCGAGTAATACGTTTCTTAGATATTCACTGGAGTTGGGTTTTAACGAAAGTAAAGGCGGTTTAGAGTTGCTGAAGGAGGAGCTTGACCCGATAAGGCCTAGTGTTACAATTAGATATCTCCGCTTTCCACATCAGAAGGCGTGGAGGTATTCTGTAATCACGGGAGATGCAATAACCCAGTTTATTTTTACTGTAGGGAATGTTATAGCTATTAACAACGACCTTGGTAAAGATGGTGGAATTACAACTTCTGCTTTTGCGTTTCAAGCGGAACATTCACCTAGAACTGCACTATCTACTGCATCAACGCTGTCTAATGTCTTTTTGACCAAAGCTTGTACAGTGTTAATGGCGAAGAGAGAAATGCAATCGTGGAGATTACTGCTTCTTGATCCATTGGCTCTTCGTGAACCTGATAAAATTAATGCTCCAAATCAATTAGGGAAAGACGGTTCTTATCTTCCCTCAACCTTATACCACATATCGAAAGCAAACGGCAATGATCAATCACGGGTTTATCAGGCAATAGCCAATCGGCTTTCAGAACTTTTAGATGATGTCTCTGAAATAAGCGTTGACAGGGACGAGAAGCGTGAGCTGCTTACGCTTGAGCTGACTGACCGTAAGGGAACGAAGTTTGCCGCCCGTGATTTGTCAGATGGAACTCTGCGATTTTTGGCGGCAGCCGTGATTGAGGCAGATGAGCAGATGCAGGGGCTTTTATGTATAGAAGAGCCTGAAAATGGAATTCACCCTGCCCGCATACCCGCGATGATTAAACTTCTTAAATATATAGCTGTTGACGCGAGGTTGCCAGTAGAGGAGGGTAATCCGCTTCGCCAGGTCATAATTAATACACATTCACCGGCGGTTGTCGCCCAAGTTCCTGATGACACCCTTATAATTGCTGAACTCAGAGAGACCATAAAAGATAAGAAGCGATTTAAAATCGCACGGTTTAACTGGCTGGCCGATACATGGAGGGCAGATAATCAGCCAACAATCAGACCTGTGGATAAGGGTACAATTCTTACATATTTAAATCCCGTTGCCTATGAGTCCGAGACGAACTCTGATCGGGTAATTGACAGAGAAGACCTTCAAAAATATCTTCCTTCCTATCCAGAGGATTAAAAAATGGACGAAATTAATTATACTTTGTTGGCCGATGGAAGTTCCGATGAAAGACTTATTCCCATTCTTGAATGGTTATTTGATAAACACTGTCCTGACAAATCTGTTAAGGGGGAAATGGCCGATTTTAGCAAATTGCCAAAAAAACCAAAAAAATTAGAGGATCGTATAGAAACGGCTTTAGATATGCGTTCCTGCGACATTCTTTTCATTCACCGTGATGCAGAGAAAATCCAACATAAGGAGCGAGTGCTGGAGATTCGCAAGGTGATTGAAAAGATACCGGTTAAACCTTCAGAAGTTGTATGCGTTGTGCCTGTAAGAATGACTGAGGCATGGCTGTTAATTGACGGGGCGGCAATACGAAAGGCTGCCGATAATCCAAATGGAGATATTGTCCTGAAATTGCCAAAGCCTAAAGAATTAGAAACGATTCCAGATCCAAAGGAAGTGCTATCCCAGCTCTTAATACAAGCAAGTGGATGTACCGGAGGGCGGAAGTTAGATAAATTTAAAGAAGATATTTCAGAAAAAGCCTTTAAGGTCGCTGAAAATATAGAAGATTACTCACAGTTAAGGAGCTTGTCAGCGTTTCAATCTCTTGAAGAGGAATTGAAGGAAGTTTTAGGCAAAATGAATTGTCGTGAAGTTGATTGATGGAAGCACTTCACTGGATGCCTCTGACACTTAGATTTTTAGACATCTGAAACATCCCTGTCATGTACCCTGCAAATTGATTAATCATCCCGATTGTTACAGTGAGTGTATCATGCAAAATTGTAGGACGCTACATTTATGTATTGGCTCCTGTCGGGCATTATCCTTATATATCAAGTAGTTATATTCAGGCATGGTTTTTGATTATAGCAGGTATATATAGGCCATATCAGGCCATTGACTAAGGAGGATTTGATGAAAAAGATCGAGGCCATAATAAAACCGTTCAAGCTTGAAGAGGTAAAAGACGCCCTCTCGGCTATCAACATTCAGGGCATGACTATGCTTGAGGTGAAGGGGTTTGGGCGGCAGAAGGGGCACACGGAGTTGTACAGGGGTTCAGAGTATGTGGTGGATTTCATACCTAAGATAAAGATAGAACTGGTGGTGGCGGATGACATGGTGGAGGGTGTCATAAAGACGATAGAAAAGACGGCGTGGACAGGCAAGATAGGAGATGGCAAGATATTCGTCTCCAGCATTGAGGAGACGATGAGAATCAGGACAGGTGAAAGGGGCGAGATCGCCCTGTAGCAAAAAACGTTTCAAAAGGAGATGGAAGTGAGAAAGTTCATACTGCTGGCTTTAGTAGCGTTGACCCTGTTTTCAGCGACAGCGGTCTTTGGGGCGGACGCCCCAGCTCCCAAGGTCGTAAACAGCGGGGATACCGCGTGGATGCTCGTTTCAACGGCGTTGGTGATGTTGATGACACCCGGACTTGGGTTGTTTTATGCGGGGATGGTGAGAAGGAAAAATGTCCTCGGCACGATAATGCAGAGTTTCGCTATGCTCTGCATGGTGAGCGTTATTTGGGTCTTATGGGGATACACGCTTTCATTCGGGCCGGACAAGGGTGGGGTGATTGGTGGACTTGAGTGGTTTGGTCTGAGCGGGGTAGGGCAGGAGCCTTCGGACTACGCACCGACGATACCTCATCTGGTGTATATGATGTATCAGGGGATGTTTGCTATTATTACTCCGGCCTTGATAACGGGGGCGTTTGCCGAGAGGATGAAGTTTTCCGCGATGATGTTGTTTTCGGCCTTGTGGCTGACATTTGTCTATTCCCCTCTGTGTCATTGGGTATGGGGCGGGGGCTGGATAGGGGCGAAGCTTGGGGCGCTGGATTTTGCAGGGGGCACGGTAGTGCATATTAACTCGGCCGTTGCCGCCATTGCGGCGGTGATAGTGATAGGCAAACGCAAGGGCTATGGCAAGGTGCCGATGCCGCCGCATAATTTGCCGATGACAATAACCGGCGCGGCGCTTCTGTGGTTCGGGTGGTTTGGGTTTAATGCCGGCAGCGCCCTGACTTCGGGCGGGCTGGCCTCGGTGGCCTTTGTGACGACAAATACGGCAACTGGTATGGCGGCGATGGCGTGGATGTTCGTAGAATGGGTTCACAGGGGAAAACCGACTGCCCTTGGAATAGCCAGCGGCGCGGTCGCAGGGCTTGTAGCTATAACTCCGGCGGCAGGTTTTGTCACACCCATGTCAGCCATAATAATTGGCGCTGGAGCGGGGGTTGTTTGTTATACGGCCGTCAGTCTAAGGCCTAAGTTTGGCTATGACGATTCGCTTGACGTAATCGGCGTCCACGGTGTCGGAGGGACATGGGGGGCGGTCGCTACGGGGCTGTTCGCGACAGTCGCGGTAAATTCAGCGGGTAAAGACGGGCTTTTCTATGGAAATCCCGGCCTGCTATTGACACAGCTTATAGCGATTGTGTCAACATACGTGTTCGTGTTTATAGCGTCGCTAATACTGTTAAAGATAGTTGATATGATTGTCGGCCTTAGGGTTAGCGAAGAGGATGAGGCAAATGGCCTTGACCTTGCGGTTCACGGCGAAAACGGCTATGACTTCGAGACTTAGCGGGGCAGCCGTGCTAATAAAAAGGAGGAATATGAAATGAGAAGACTACCACGTGTCCTTGTTGAAACTGTTTTATTATCTATGGCGCTGTTAATTGCCATGACCATCGCTATGTCAGGCGTACCTGCCTATGCCGAAGAGGAAAAGGCTGCACCCCCTGCGAAGGAGGAGGCTGCGCCTGCTAAGGAGGAACCTATCCCTCTTGCAGGCACGGCCGGGCCTGATAACGCCTCTGTCAGTGTGGTGTTCAGCGCGTTTAACAGATATATCTACAGGGGATATGAGTTAAGCACCCGCAGCATGGTTTTTCAACCGTCGGTAACGTTTTCCTGGATGGGGTTTTCGGCAAACGCATGGAGCAACATAGACACGCGTGAGCAGGCAACTCAAAGTTTTGTTCCGGACAGACCCGGCCAGGCAAGTTATAACGAGGTAGATATAAAGCTCAGCTATACGCGCTCATGGGGGGTTTTCAGCCTGACAGGCGGGTATGTCTATTACGGATTGCAATATGCCAAAAAGACTCAGGAGGTTTTTTTGGCCGCGGCGCTGGATGTTATTACAAAGCCTGTCCTTACGGTTTACAGGGATGTCGCCGGATATCCGGGGATATATTATAACCTCGCCTTCAGCCACTCTGCCCCGCTTTCTATGATTATGAAGGATATGACGCTTGACCTCGGCGCGAGCTTTGGCTATGAGCAAGGCACCTCCCCCTATTGGAGCACGTATGAGGCGGCATCAACATCTGGTGGCTTGGACGCTTACACGGGCAAAAAATACAGCGCCTTTCACGACGGCATGTTAATGGTCGGCGTAACCATTCCGATAGTAAACAACCTGACCGTTCAGCCTGTGGCGATGTACACGTTCCCTCTGTCGCACGACGCCAGCAGGGTAGTTAACGGCGTATCGTATAATCCAAACGGCGCGCTTGACCAGAATTTTGTATATGGTCTGAATCTGACGTATAATTTCTGATAAACAACGGACCCCGCTGCCGCCACCTCTACCCGGCGGCGGGGGTTTTTTTTAATGTGGACACATCCAATACGGTCCGCTGGTGCTGGTTAAGGCAAAATCTGCTTTCAGTAGGAATAAAAAAATACTAAAAGGATCGTCTCTCAATTTTCATGGGCGGGGGTGAATATTGGTACTATTTATGAAGTTTAGGAGAGTTGTCCTGTCGGCGGCGTCGAAACCGATAGGGCAACCATTGTCTCGTTCAGGGAACAACGCCATCGTCCTTTTTTATCTTCTTACCCGGTAAAATATTTTTTCATTTGCATCCAATATGTAACTGATATGTAACAACCCGTCAGTTATAATACCAGCACATAGGGGATGAGGTATCCCCTATTGATGCCGCGAGGGGGGGTAGCGTATATGGAATTAGTTAATAATCAGGAGCAGAGAAGACCTGATAGGTGGTATAACATGGAAGCGTCAAACATAAAAAGATCCGGGGATGTGGTGCTGACGACAACAAAACAATTCATACTTGCGTCGTCGGCCCCTATCCATGAATGCCTTGTTTCTGACAATCTTTTCGACGCCGGTATAGGGCATGTTATCATGAGCAGGAGAGTTGCGGAGGACAGGATTGGTTTCAGCATATTTCTGCTTGATGTGTTTTGCCTTGGCGTTACAAACGCGTTCTATATCGTTACATCAAAAGTTGACTATGACAGGAACATTGTGATGAGAAATCAGCGGCAGCAATATGTGGATATACGTCCGGGCTGCGCCGTGAAGTTAGTGGAAGATGCGGTGCTTTTTGCCGAGGACCTGGGGTTTTCACCTCATAAGGATTATCACATTGCCAAAGAGATATTCGGAGATATAAACCCTTTTGGAGATGTTAATACTAAAGACTGCCCAACTGAATATAGGTTTGGAAAAGAGGGCAAACCGTTTTTCGTTGCCAGGCCCAGCGACACGCCAAGAAGGTGTAAAAGGATAATAGATACGTTGACGGCAAAATGCGGGGCGGATGGTTATAGCTTTCAGGCGCCGTTGTAACCAAAAACAGCGGGGAAATTGTGAATAACACGGGGGGAGGGTGGAAGTGCCCCTCAAGGCGGGAGTCAATCAATGTCTACACTGTGTTTACAGCTCCTAACCCTTACAACGCGCTATTTCTGCCTCAAGTTCTTCACGACAGGCTTTTTCCATTATGGGGAGTTCATCTTTCACTATCTTCCGCATGAGAGGCGAAGAGATATGTTCATAGTTGTGACGAACGATATTACCAACACCCGCCACTTTCCGCTAAGGAATTTCAGGGTGACGGTTTTTCATGTCGTCAGGCAGATGGCGGCTAGCCTCTGAGATAATTTCAATGCCACGCTCGACCAACCACTGCTTGCGCCTGTCCTGTTCAAAGGCATGAAGCGCCACATCGTCCATCTCTGTAAGAATAGGCTCTACAGCCTCAATAATATCAGTAAGGCGTGGTATGGGTGAAGGATTTGTCAAATCAAAACACTTGCAGCGCCGATTTCTCAATCTGTTCCCGCAAGACATGATGCAGACTATCGCGCGTCATAACATCAGTTTTACAACCAAGAATAAGAGCCGCGTGTTCCTTCACATCCATTAGTTTAAAAAGGCCAAACTTGCCTTTTTCATAATCAAAAAAAAGATCAACATCAGAATCCCCGATAGCCTCGCCACGTGCGGTTGAACCAAACATGAAAAGACGCTCAACGCCAAGCCGTTTTAGCTCGGCTTCGTGCTGTTTCAATCGGATCATGGCTTCATTACGTTCCATATAAGGACTTACAGATAATTTCCTACGCTGAATTCAACTAACATATGTTATCCCTCGCCCTATAACGTAATTTCCATCCCCTGATATACCGCGAAGCAGTCAAGTGCAGACCTCTTCTCAGCGATTATCTTACGGCAGTCCTCCACAATAGCATCCTCCTCGCCGTCAGTCCTGTTTTGGTTGTGGTGAAAGAGGCCGAAGGATTTCACTCCGCTTTCCATAGCCAGCCGCAGTGAGTCATTATATATTGAGTGTCCCCATGTCTTTTTCGCCTCATACTCATCCACTATATACTCGGAATCGTGTATTAGAAGGTTGGCACCAGAGGCGAACTCTCTGTAGTCCTCATAATTGAGGCCGCCCGGGTGTTTGTACGTCAGCTCGTTGTCGGTGATAAAGACAAAGGTCTTGGCGTCTTCGACAAATTTATAACCCAACCCTCGGTTCGGGTGGCTAAGCATGATAGGTATAACCGTAACGGAGTCAATTTGAAAGGCCGTGGAGCAGACGGTAACATAGGAAAAAGTGGCCTTCACTTCATTGAAATTAACGGGGAAGTGCGGAGATACCATAGTTTTTGAGATCATTTCCTCTATGGAGCCTTGCTCAAAGGCGCAGCCATAGAAGTCAATCTTAGTGCCTTCGCTGTAAATAGGCCTGAAAAATGGAAATCCCATGATGTGGTCCCAGTGAAAATGGGTAAATATGATACTAAATTTGTCTCGTTTTTCCACGACCATCCTCTTGCCAAGCTCGCGAATGCCGGAGCCTGTGTCAATAATGATAATCTCATCGTTTTTTGTCCTGATTTCAATACATGTTGTATCGCCGCCATATTTCAAATAATCCCTGCCTGAGACGGGGATAGAGCCTCTGGCCCCCCAGCATTTAATAATCACAGCCAAACCTCCCTGCATGAAGTGACACGTAAAGTAATTGAGGTATTATACAACAATATGCCAAATAATATATCATGGCGCCACAGCAACTACGGCGTTTTAGTGAGCGCATTTCGGCGGGCCGGTCAGAGGAGAGATTTCTCTCAATTTTTTTATCACACCCGGCAGGACATCAATAAGCCTGTCTATGTCGGCGTCGTCGTTGTAGCGGCTTAGGGAAAACCTTACAGAGCCGTGTATGGCGGAGGTGGGTATGGACATTGCCTCAAGCACATGGCTGGGCTTTCCAGAGCCGGATGAACAGGCAGAGCCGGAGGCGGCATATATTCCATTGCTGTCAAGAAGCATTAAAATAGCCTCACCATCTATGTAGTCAAAGCTGATACTTGATGTGTTTGGCAGACGGTCTGCAGCGTGGCCGTTTACAATTGCCCCCGGGCATGTACCAAGTATCGCCGTCTCAAGCCTATCCCTGAGTTTGCCAAGATACACGGCCTCCTCGTTGAGCTGTCTTACGGCTAATTCACAGGCCTTGCCAAGACCGGCAATTGAGGCGGTATTTTCAGTCCCTGAGCGGCGTCCCTGCTCCTGATTGCCACCAATGAGCAATGGATAAAACGGCGTTCCCTTCCTTACATATAGCGCCCCAACGCCCTTAGGCGCGTGGAGCTTGTGCCCGGACAAAGACAGCATATCTACGCTGAGTTTTTTTACGTCAACGGCGACCTTTCCCACTGCCTGCACTGCGTCTGTGTGAAAGAGTATCTTGCCTTCAGGGCAATTTCGCCCCTCTATCAGGCGGCCAATCTTCTCTATGGGGAACACAACACCGGTTTCGTTGTTTGCATACATGATGGACACTATGGCCGTATCATTGCGGAGGGCATTCTCAAAGGACTTCATGTCAAGCCTTCCATTGCGGTCAACCTTCAGGTAAGTAACCGCGTATCCCTTGTCTTGCATCTGGCTGCAGACATTCAGAACGGCCGGGTGCTCAACCACAGTGGTAATGATGTGTCTGCGACTGGGATATGCCTCAAGAGCGCTGCGAATTGCCGTATTGTCGCTTTCCGTGCCACAGCTTGTAAATATTACCTCCTCAGGGAGGGCGTTAATTGACGCCGCTACGGCACAGCGGGCCTTCTCAAGCATATCCCGCACACGACCACCAAATGAGTACGTGCTGGAGGGGTTGCCATAAAACTCCCTGAACACCGGCAGCATCTCATCAACCACCTCAGACGCCACGGCCGTCGTGGCGTTGTTATCCAAATAAACCTGTTTTATATCTTTCATAGCATCTCAGAAACGACATATAAGATAAAATATTCATACCGATTTGTCAACTGTTTTTTGACAGAAATTAATGTTACGGCTTGATTGAAACCGGCCTTATGTTATATAGTATCGGATAGGTAAACTCCAGAGAATAATTAATATGTGGGAGGCTATAATGGACAGAGTTCCAATGACACCGGATGGGTTTAAGAAACTAAGCGAGGAACTTGACAGACTCCTGAAAGAGGAGCGCCCACAAAATATTAAAGATATTGCCACCGCAAGGGCGCACGGCGACTTGTCAGAGAATGCCGAGTACACGGCAGCCAAAGAGAAACAATCGTTCCTTGAGGGCAGGATTGCGGAGCTACAGTCAAAAATCTCAATGGCTCAGGTCATAGACCCGTCTAAAATAAAGGGCGGCAAGATCTCCTTTGGCGCCAAAGTCAAAGTATTTGACCTTGATACCGACGAAGAGAAGGTATTCTTCCTTGTAGGCCCGGACGAGGCAGACGTCAAAACCGGCAAAATATCTATATCCTCACCAGTGGGCAAGGCCCTGCTAGGTAAAGTTGTCGGCGATGAGGCCATAATAAAGGCTCCCTCACGAACTTTTTCTTACGAAGTGATGGAAATAATTTTTGAATAGACTTTTCACGGCTGAAATCGTTAGAAACGACCCCATGGATAACGGGTATTTTGCTCTGCAAGTTACTCCTGATGTTGAAATAAGCGAACCGGATATAGGGCAGTTTTTTATGATTAAGACTGGGGAATCCATTGACCCACTGCTTTTGAGACCATTTAGCTTCGTCGATTTTATCCCCCCTAACGATAAATATCCAAACGGTTCCCTGATGTTTCTCATAGGCGCGGTAGGGAAGGGCACGAACATCCTTAAACATCTTGCCGTTGGTATGCGTTTAAGCGTCATTGGCCCGCTTGGACAGGGCTTTCCACCCGTAGCATCTGATGAAATCCTCTTTATCGTTGCCGGAGGTATTGGTATAGCGTCAGTTTTGGGACTTACTAATGTAAACCCTAATACACCGTTTTTTTATGGAGTCAGAACTAAGGAGCTGATTCCAGATATGGTGTGGTTCAATTACACGGGAATTAATACTTTCACAACAAGCGACGACGGCTCAATCGGATTTGCGGGTAGTGTTTTGGAATTATTAGAAAAGCAGGTTTCTGAATTCAAGCGAGGCTGTGGCGGCAAAATAAAAATTTACGCCTGTGGCCCGAATGGCATGTATAGAGCGATGGCCGGAATGAACCTCGACGCCGATGTTTACGTATCGCTTGAGACGCCGATGGCCTGCGGCATTGGGACGTGCCTCGGCTGCGCGGTTGACACGGTCAACGGCCTTAAAATGGTATGCAAGGACGGGCCGGTTTTTAATCTTAAAGACATTATATGGGACGGGTAGGGGGTCAATGAATCTCTCTGTAAACATAGGCGGACTTGAGCTGAAAAACCCCGTCGTCACGGCGTCGGGCACGTTTGGCTATGGGGTGGAATACGCCGAGTTTCTTGATCTCAATTTGATTGGGGCTATAACTGTTAAGGGACTGTCGCTGAGACCGGCAAAGGGCAACCCACCAGGTCGCGTGTGGGAGACCCCATGCGGGATGCTCAACGCCATAGGACTGCAAAACATAGGCATTGACGCCTTCATTAAAGATAAACTCCCTGAACTTCGAAAATACGATACGAAAATAATCGCTAATTTCTTTGGTGATACCATAGAAGAATACGTGGAGGCCGCCGCGGCATTAAGCGCCGCTGACGGTGTACACGCCCTTGAGATGAACATCTCCTGCCCGAATAAACAGGCTGGATGGATTGCCTTTGGCACTGACCCTGCACTAACTGAAAAAGTGGTAACGGCTGCCCGAAGGGCAACTAAACTGCCATTAATAGTGAAACTCTCGCCAAACGTGACCTCCATAGCCGATATGGCAAGGGCGGCGGTTAACGGCGGGGCGGACGCCCTGTCTGTGATTAACACGATAACGGGCATGGCCATAGATATAGAGACACGCCGCCCACGGCTTTCCAATATTGTCGGAGGCCTCTCCGGTCCTGCCATCAGGCCGATTGCCGTGCGCATGGTGTTTCAGGCGGCGAAGGCCGTAACGGTGCCGATAATCGGCATGGGAGGGATAATGACAGGGGGCGACGCGATTGAGTTTATCCTTGCCGGGGCGTCTGCCGTTGCCATTGGGACGGCAAATTTTGTAAACCCCGCGGCGTCTGTCGAGGTTCTTGATAGCATTAAAGATTATATTGTAAGAAACCGCATAGACGACATAAACACACTGGTAGGAGGGATTATATGTTAACCGCCACTTTGCTGACAGACTTTGGCCTTGCCGATACCTTTGTAGCCCAGATGAAGGGCGTGATGTTGTCTATTAATCCAGAAGTCAACATCGTTGATATAACGCACTCAATAGAGCCATACAACATAAGACACGGGGCGGTAGCCCTTGGGATGAGTTACAAGTATTTCCCCGCGGCAACGATTCACACAGCCGTTGTTGACCCCGGCGTAGGGTCAAACCGCAGGGGGATTGTTGTTGATGACGGCAAGTATATCTTTGCCGGGCCGGACAACGGTATTTTCAGCGTCATTTATGCTGAAAACAAGGTTACGGTCTATGAAATCACTGACGAACGTTGCTATCGCAATCCAACCGGAGTGACCTTTCATGGCCGCGATGTTTTTGCCCCCACGGCTGCGCTGATTTCAAATGGGCTGCGCCCTGACGAGGTCGGCCCGCCTATTGTGGATTATCAGTCCTTTGACATAATCCCGCCGTCCAAAACAGGCGACAACACTATAACAGGGGAAGTCCTCTACATAGACAGATTTGGAAATATTATAACAAATATCACGGCGGCGTTTATCACCGGCTGCGGCTTCAAATTAAATGGCCGCCTTGTATCGCTCAGGGAAAACTACGCCCAAGGCCAGGACGGGCAGCTCCACGCCCTAATCAACAGTGACGGCTATCTTGAGCTGTTCATCAAACAGGGAAGCGCTGGTCTTAGGTGGGCTGGTGTCAAAACGGCTGACAGGATAACGCTGGAGTTGTCGGACTAAATTCATTCATGGCAACAGCCGGAGTCCCGAAGCCGCCAACGGGGGGATAATCCCCCGTCTTAGCGATAGATAAAGCACGTGCGAGATTACGAGGGAGATTATACAAAACTTGCTCAAGTTAGGTGGCCTACAGCCACTCTTAAGAAATTGTACCATACTGGATGTTAATATTGTCCGAGACTAGATAAAAAGGATTTTGCTGTCTATTTTTACAAGACAAGCTCCACAGGCGTATGGTAATCGTATGGTTTCTGGTACCGGTTAAGGCAAAACCTTCTTGATAAAGGTGTCCGCTTCCCTCATAGCTTCTTTGACTAAGGGTACCTGATAAAGCAAACCCCTGTAATATCCAGCTATATGCAGGGCTTCATAGAGGCTGTCAAATTCCCTTACGAGCTTGCCATTGTTGACAGACAGGTGCTTCTTTATGGCCGCCATATACCCGTCAACGGACTTAGGCAATTCTTTACGGGTAAGCCCCTTTTTTATCAGGGCTTCGTTAATGGCTTCGAGTATGGCAAGATAGGCCGTGCCGAATGCTTCACGGACGGGCTTTTTGTCAAGGTAAATATTGTCTTCAATGGCGGAGGCGTTTAGCAGACCTTTGGCGTTTTCCATGTACCGGTGCGCTTCCCCTTCTGCATGTGTCTTAGACGGTCTCACTGTTCCCATAATTAATTGTACGCTTTCCATGATGTCCGCGTCAATCATGGTATTACCCCCCTTCGTCTTTAATCCTTAAAGATACCGGGGCGAAGGTCTTTCTGTGTATCTCACACGGGCCGTGGATATTGAGCTTTTCCATGTGTTCCTTAGTGCCGTATCCCTTGTGGGAGATGAAATTATACTGGGGATATTTATTGTGAAACGCGGACATTATAGAATCTCGCAGCACCTTTGCGATTATTGACGCGGCGGCAATTGAAGCGCTCTTGGCATCACCCTTTATGATAGGGACTTGCTTGCAGGCAACGGCAGGGAGCTTGAGGGCGTCTATGAGCAACATATCGGGCAGCGCGCCCAAGTCTGAAACGGCAGATGACATAGCAAGCCTTGTCGCGTTTAGTATATTAATCCTGTCTATCTCATCGGCACTGACTATACCAACGCCTATTGCGAGTGCGTTAACCAATATCTCAAAGAAAAGGTGTTCCCTTTTGGCCGCGGTGAGTTTCTTGGAGTCATTTACGCCGTCTATTTCAAACGCCGGGTTCAGGGCAACGGCCGCGGCAACGACAGGACCCGCCAGAGGCCCCCTGCCTGCCTCGTCTATACCGGCGATTATCTTATATCCAGCCTTGCGATATTCGTCGTCAAAGGCATAGAGGGCGCTCATACCACGGCTTTTTTGATCTCTCTCGCCTTTTCCTTTATTTTCGCGTCCTTACCCTTTTTGTGTCTTATATAATAGAGCTTGGCCTTTCTGACGTCGCCTTTTCTTACGACATCAATCTGCTTTATTATCGGCGAATGGATAGGGAAAATCCTCTCCACGCCAACGCCAAAGGACATCTTCCTCACGGTAACCATTTCGCGCACACCGGCGCCCTTACGCGCTATCACTATACCTTCGTAAGGCTGAATCCTCTCCTTGTCGCCCTCTACGACACGCACATGAACCTTTAATGTGTCGCCTATGTTAAACACGGGGATTTCCTTTCTGTAATTCTCTTCAAGTGCCGTTACTAAGTTCATACTTCCTCCTTGAGTTGCTCCATGATTTTATTGTCATCTTCCGTCAATTTCGACTCATCTATTAACTCCGGTCTTTTAAGAAGCGTCCTTTGTAGCGACTGGAGTCTTCGCCACTTCAATATCTCCTTATGATTGCCGGACATCAGCACCTCCGGCACCCTCATGCCCATAAACTCGGCAGGTCGGGTGAAATGGGGATATTCCAGAAGTCCGTCTGTAAAAGACTCCTCCTTGCTTGACCGCTCATCACCCAGCACGTTTGGCAGCAGCCTCGTGACCGCGTCTATTATAACCAAAGCGGGCAGCTCTCCGCCAGTCAATATGAAATCCCCTATGGAGATTTCCTCGTCCACCGACAGGTTTATTCTCTCGTCCACACCCTCGTACCTGCCGCATATAAGGACAACTCCGTCTTTTTTTTGAGACAACTCCATGGCCTTGTCCTGGTTAAACACAGCCCCCTGCGGGCAAAGCAGTACGGTGTGCTTATTGTGGCGGCCTTTTACGTGGGCTAAGGCATTGTAAAGCGGCTCTATCTTCATCACCATCCCCTGGCCCCCGCCAAACGGGTAATCATCCACGGTCAGATGCTTGTCCGTCGCAAAGTCCCTGATATTCGTAACCCCTACTTCTATCAAACCGTGCTCAATCGCCCTCTTTATAATACTTTCGGCAATGTAGAAATCAATCATCCGTGGGAAGATCGTAAGCACATCGAATCTCACCCTAAAAGACCCTCCATGACCTCAATTGTTATATATCCACCGGCTATGTTTATTTCTTTTACGACGTCGGCTATGGCCGGTATCAGGCATTCTCTACCGGCGTAGTCCACTACATAGACATCGTTTGCGGGAAATGATAAGACATCTGACACCTTGCCAAGTGCATCTCCCGATGAGGAAATGACGCTGAGGCCGATTATCTCGTGTATGTAGTACTGGCCTTCCTCAAGCGGGGGCAGCTCCACTCCCTCGGCCTCCATTGAAGCACCGTTATAGAGGACGGCGTCTTCGGGTGTGTCTAACCCGTCAAATTTCAACACAACGCAGCCCGGCCGAAACTTTTTTGATGTTATACTAAACACCGTGTCACTGCCAGAGAGCATAACCTCATCAATAGACGCAAACATCTCCACAGATATATCTGACAGCACTGCCTTTAGCTCACCTCTGACGCCCCACGGTTTTACAATCTTGCCGATTACCATTTTATCCTTATAATTGACAAAGGGACACGCGCCGCTGTCACGCTGCCCCTTCGCCGATATACATTAGCTGCTTATGCGGCTAGCTCCGTTAACCGGAAACTGGATCCACGCGAAAGCAGGAACCCAGAGAACCCTCTACTGAAGTTAACTGCATAGGCAATTATATGTTATTCGAGTATCTCTAAGCTGGCGCGTTTTCCTATCTTTGTACCTGCCGCTGACAGGATTGTTCTCATCGCCCTTGCGGTTTTTCCCTGTTTGCCTATTACCTTACCGAGATCGTTTACGGCCACCCTTAGCTCAAAAATGGTTGTCTTTTCGCCATCAACCTCTTGCACGGCTACATCTTCGGGCTTATCCACCAGCGCCCTTGCCATAACTTCCACCAAGTTTTTCATCATGAACCACCTCCGGTTGAACTAGGCCGTCTGAAGCTGCAAGCCGGCTTTTTCTAAAAGTTTTTTAGCGATATCGGTTGGTTTGGCGCCGCATCCGAGCCATTTCTTTGCCTTTTCGATGTCTATTCTGACCTCCGAAGGCTCTGTCAACGGATTATAGCTTCCTATGATGTCAAGAAACCGGCCGTCCCTTCTCTCCCTTGAATCTGCCACTATTACTCTATAAAAAGGCCTCTTGTGCGAACCCATGCGTGTTAATCTGATTTTTACCAATGCTGTCCCTCCATCGTGTTATTGTAATATAATCCTGTCTTTATGTAAAGGTATATTTTTCTCAAAAAGGCATTATATCCGGCATTCTGAAGCCCTTTTTGTTTTTGAACGCCTTCATCATCTTCCTCATGTCCTTGTACTGCTTCAGAAGGCGGTTAATGTCGGCTACGGTTGTGCCGCTTCCCGCCGAGATACGCAACTTTCTGCTTCCGTTTAAGACCTGTGGGTTATTGCGTTCCTTTTTTGTCATTGAGGAAATCATGGCCTCTACCTTTATGAACTGGCTCTCGTCCACCTCGACCCCCTTCATGCGGTTAAAGCCGGGTATCATGTTCAGGAGGTTTTGAATCGGCCCCATTGAGCGTATCTTTTTCAGTTGATCTCTCAAATCATCAAGCGTAAAGGAATCGGTTGTAAGCTTGTTTTGCAGGGTTTGGGCCTCTTTTTCGTCAAACGACTGCTGGGCCTTTTCTATAAAACTAAGCACGTCTCCCATGCCGAGGATTCTTGATGCCGCGCGCTCTGGATGGAACGGCTCAAGCATATCAATTTTTTCGCCCGTGCCGATGAATTTAATCGGCCTGCCGGTAACCTCCCTGATTGAAAGTGCCGCGCCGCCACGGGCGTCGCCGTCCATTTTGGTCAATATGATACCGTCTATGCCGATTTGCTCGTTGAATGTCTTAGCGATATTGACGGCGTCCTGGCCGGTCATAGCATCAGCAATGAAGAGGATTTCGTCGGGGTTGACAGCGTCTTTAACCGCCTTGAGTTCCTTCATCAAATCTTCGGCTATGTGAAGGCGGCCCGCGGTGTCAAGGATTACAATATCGCGCGCCTGTTTTTTTGCCTCAGACAGCGCGTTCTTACAGACCGCCACAGGACTTTTATCTTCCTTAGAGAAAAACACCGGTACGTCAATTTGCTTGCCGAGGGTTATGAGCTGGTCAATAGCGGCCGGACGTTGAAGGTCCGCGGCAGCCATCATTGGGCGTCTGCCCTGTGCCTTAAAATGCCTTGCGAGCTTTGCGGAGGTTGTCGTCTTGCCGGAGCCGTGAAGGCCAATCATCATGATAACGGTGGGGGGATTGGGGGATAGACGAATCTTTTCGTTTTCCGACCCGAGCAGGACACACAGCTCATCGTTGACTATTTTTATGACCTGCTGGCCGGGCGTCAGGCTTTCCATGACCCCTTTGCCAAGCGATTTTTCCTTTACCTTTTCGACAAACCCCTTGACGACCTTAAAATTTACATCGGCCTCAAGCAGGGCGAAACGGATTTCCTTCATCGCCGCGTCTATATCATCTTTTACCAGTACGCCTTTGCCCTTTAGCTTCTTGAAAACGGACTCCAGCTTCTCGCTTAACGAATTAAACACTTACATTGACTCCCGCATTGACCCATTTATTAATTTTGGGGGTGACGCATCAGACTAAATGGGCCTCGATCTTTTCTTTAAGCTGATGTTTCGGTACCGCGCCGACGAGCTGGTCAATCTTTTCGCCGTTTCTGAAAAACATCAGCGTGGGAATGCCCATAATCTTGTACTTGCTTGCGATGTCTGGATTTTCGTCGGTATTGAGTTTGAGGACTTTCAGCCTCCCAGCGTATTCCTTAGCCATGTCCTCAACGATAGGGGCAACCATCCTGCATGGCCCGCACCAAACTGCCCAAAAATCCACCAGCACCAATTCTTTGGCGCCTAACACCTCAGCAGCCCAGTTTGCCGCCGTTGCGTTGATAACACCTTCTGCCATAAAAAAACCCTCCGTTTGCTTTTATTTCACCAGTAACATAACTTCATACGAGTTCGATTATATGAGTTGACGCATTCATTTGTCAACACAGTTTTTATCAATGCCACCATTGACAGTATAAACTAAATTCTGTTATTTTTACCAGATGAAAAGATGTATAATGGTTTTGCCGTACGTTTTTTTTCTTACAGTCTTTTCTTATGCCGCTGTGGCATACGGCTTCGACGTGAAGGGGTTGCAGCCGCTTCAGCCAAACGGCGTGTTTTCTACCTTTTCGACCTCCACAAACCAGGCTGGCGTATTTTCTACGCAATTCGAACTTGAGCAGTCTGTTGACCCGACTTTCTATCAAATCAACTCCTCACTTTCGTTTGCCGCAACGGATGAGATAGAGGCAAGCGCCACGCTTCCCTATCATCTGAAGACGGGTGAGTCGGGGTTTGAGGACGCCGCCATAGGGATTAAATACAGATTTATCGAAGAGGGGCAATATTCCCCGTCAGTTGCAGCCCTTTTGGCCGGAGCGATGCCGACTGGCAGAGACGTGGTAGGGACAAACGGGAGTATTGGCGGTGGCCTGATTGCGTCTAAGAAAATAGGCCCGTTTAAGACGCACGTCAATGCCCTCGCATATCACCCGTTTAAACATGACCTTGGTACTGAGGTGGATTTAATGCTCGGCGCGGAACTTCAGGCCGCTAATAATCTCAGCGTTCTCACCGAGGTTCAAACGAAAAAAAGCGACGATGTAAATAGATTCGACTATTGGGACTGGAAGATAGGCTACAGGTTCAGGCCGCTGGATTTTCTCTACACCACGCTCTCTGCCGGGTATGGGTTTAAGACCCGCTCCCCGGACTTGCATATTTTCCTGTCGTTTACTATAATATATCCGCCCGCCGGCAAGATATTAAAATACATATACGAAGAGGAAAAGGAGTAGTGCGATGTTTGACTTAGGGATGGATGAGGTTGTGGTGGTCTTTGTAATCGCGCTATTAGTGTACGGGCCGAAGGACCTGCCGGAGTTGGGAAGAAAGGCAGGGAAATACATCGCCATGTTTAAAAGGATGGTCAATGACGTCAAGCGCCAGATGGATGCGGAACTCTACGACTACACCAAGCCGATAAAAACCGAAATAGAAAAGATAAACATGGAATCACTGGAAGCCGCCCTAAAGCATCAGCCTGACATAACACAGGCAAACCCGGCCGCCGCCGAAAAGCTAACCGATCAGAAACCGCCCACCACGCCTGAGGCAGCAGCGCCAGAGACGCCACGCGATGGAACCCCTATAAATGGAAAATGATAAGATGTCCATATTCGAACACCTGGGCGAGCTCAGGAAACGAATTATGATTTCCGTAGCGGCCGTGCTTGTGATATTTATAGCAACATTTAATTATTCTGAGATGCTCTTAAAAACTCTGGTCATGCCAATCGAAACCAAGATGGCCTTCAGTATTCATTATCCATTTGTCGGCCTTGAGCCAAGCGGCATAAAGCAAAAGACATTGGTCTTTCTTGAACCGGCGGAGGCATTTTGGATGCACTGTAAGCTTGCCCTGATAGCCGCCCTGATGATTGCGCTGCCTGTGATATTGTCTCAGATATGGCTTTTTATAGAACCGGGGCTTGTTGAAAAGGAAAAGAAGTTTATTATGCCGTTTGTAACGGCCGGGACAGTTTTATTTATGGTTGGGGCGGTGTTTTGTTACTATATAATATTGCCATTTGCGCTTGGGTTTTTGATGACATATAAGACAGAGAACCTAACGCCGATGATTTCGGTGGGCAATTATGTAGGTTTTACGATGAAGTTTATCCTGTCCTTTGGGGTGATATTTGAGCTGCCTATTGCGCTATTTATACTGACGAAAATGGGGCTGGTAACTCCGCAAAAATTGGGCAAGGCAAGGAGGCATGTAATCGTGGCGGCGTTTGTAATATCCGCCGTAATAACGCCGACCCCCGACGCGTTTAATCAAACGCTCATGGCCGTTCCCATAATCGTACTATACGAAGTCGGAATATTGGCGTCGAGATTAATCAGAAAAAAACCGGAGGGAAAAGACCAGACCTCCGAATCCAGGGATTTAACTTCTTAAGGAAGTCTATAATCCGGTCGAAGACTCGTCGGGCCGTATCATTGACAATTTCTTTTGCCGCTTGTATAATGAAACTATGAGCGTAGTAACGATACCTCGTTCTTTAAGAGAACGCCTCGGAGATGTTGCCAGCGAAGACTTTGCCGCGCTTATCAACGATATAGATTTAGGCGCAAGGAAAGACGCCATCGCTATAGCCGAGGAGCGCTTTGAACGCAGGCTTATCGAAGAGTCGGGCAAGCTGCGAATTGAACTGCGCGTCGAGATAGGCAAAGTCAACGAGCGCATTACTGAGGAATCAGGCAAGCTGCGCCTTGAGATAGAGAAAGTACGTTCTGAACTTAGCGTCGAGATAGAGAAGGTACGTTCTGAACTGAGTGTTAAGATAGAAAAATCTGGCAAAGAGAATATCAAATGGATGTTCCTCTTCTGGATAGGCCAGTTAGCCGCGATGGCCGCGCTCCTTAAATTCTTTGTGGCTAAATAGCCCGCTACCCCTCCTTCTTATCTATATGTCAGATTAAGTCCCTAGAACCGACATAGAGAAGCGAAAAGAGTTAAAAGCCCCCGTGCTTTAAGG
>JADFYL010000026.1 GCA_015233045.1 Nitrospirota bacterium
CTACCGCCATAATGATGGACCCATATACGGGTGAGATACTTGCCCTTTCAAACCGCCCCACGTTTGACCCGAACTCACCCGGCAAATACGGGCCGGCCGCAAGGCGCAACCGCGCCATTACTGATTTCTATGAGCCAGGCTCCACGTTTAAGATAGTAACCGCAACCGGCGTTTTAGAGGAGAACCTTACCAGGCCGGACGAGAAAATTGACTGCCTCGGCGGTGCCATAGAGGTCGGCGGCAAGAGGATAAAGGACGCCCATCCCCATGGCGTCCTCACATTTATGGAGGTCATACAAAAGTCCTCCAACGTGGGGACGATAAAGCTTGCAATGCGCCTGGGCAAACAACGGCTTTACAATTATATCAAGAATTACGGGTTTGGGGAAAAGTCGGGCATAGACCTACCCGGTGAGGTTGCCGGACGCCTGAGAAAACCTGAGCGCTGGAGTGGTGTCTCTATCGGGTGCATACCCATAGGGCAGGAGGTTGCTGTAACACCTCTTCAGATGCTTACCGCGTATTCGATTGTGGCCAACGGCGGGTATAAGGTCTCGCCCTCCGTGGTGAAGGAAATTGTTATGGCTGATGGCAAGGCCTATTCGGTAAAGAAGAGGTATGATGGCACCGAGCAGGCGATCTCGAAAAAGACAATTGATATACTCAAAAAAGCCTTCACAATGGTCACAGAAGAGGGTGGTACGGCCACGTTTGCGCGCGTTGAGGGCAACCTCGTAGCCGGTAAGACGGGTACGGCTCAAATCTATGACAGGGCGCATGGCGGTTACTCTCACACCGATTTTATCAGTTCATTTGTCGGCTTTGTGCCCGCCGATAAGCCGGTGTTCTCCATTATAGTCGTCGTATGGAAACCTCGCGGCGCTATCTATGGTGGTGTTGTTGCCGGCCCTGTTTTTAAGAACATCGCCACTAAGGCGCTTACTTATTTGAATGTACCAAAAGAAGAGAAACTAAAAAGCACCACTTTGGTTGTCGAAAACGAATCCATCGGCAAAAAGCCGCACAACTAAGCAACCGGCAAGCCGGTAATTTTAGAAAGGAATGGTTTATCAGAATGAATATAGCTCAAATACTAGATAAGATTGGTGTCAGGGAGATTAATGGCAATCTGAACAAAAGGGCGTCGGGCATCTCCTATGACTCAAGGAGAATAGAAAAGGGTACGATGTTTTTTGCGGTAAAAGGCCAGCACTCCGACGGCCACGCCTACATCGAAGAGGCAATTAAAAAAGGCGCCCACTCGGTTATCTACGAAGACGAGATAGATGTTGACGCGTTCAGCGGCAAGGATATCCTCCTTGTCAGGGTGGACAATGTCCGCAGGGCGCTTGCCTATGTCTCGGCAAGATACTACGGCGACCCATCAAAGGAGCTGAGGCTCACCGGAGTAACCGGCACCAACGGCAAGACATCAACATGTTATCTGATGCGCTCAATCCTCACGGCGTACGGTAAGAAGTCCGGCATGATCGGGACGATTCAGTACCTCGTTGGTGATACCGTCTACAGCGCCTACCACACCACGCCGGAGGCCCCGGAGTTCCAAATGTACTTAAACAAAATGCTCGCAGAGGGCTGCGAATATGTCGTTAGCGAGATATCCTCCCATGCCCTTGCGCAGTACAGGGTTGACGCCGCGGAGTTTGACGTCGTAGTTTTTACGAATCTCACGCGCGACCACCTCGATTACCACAAGGACATGGACGACTATTTTAGATCGAAAAAAAGACTTTTTAATGAGCTGTTAAAGCCGGGCGGCGTCTCTGTAATAAACGCTGACGATGAGTTTGGCCGCGAGCTTATAAAAGAATGTCTGTCAAGGGGCACTGATGTCATGGCCTACGGGATGGACGCCCGCGCGGATGTCAGGGCTATAAATATTAAGCGTTTTGCCAACGGGTTGGATTTCGGTATCTCATACGGCGGCGGGCAGTACAGTATTGTTTCCAATCTGCGGGGGTATGTCAATATATATAACATACTGGCGGCCTTTTCCGCGTCAGTCGCGCTTGGGATTCCATATGACGCAATCATTGCTGGCATTTCAAAACTCAGGAGCGTACGAGGGCGGTTTGAGCCGGTTGAGTGTGGACAGGATTTCTCTGTAATAGTGGATTACGCTCACACAGACGACGCCCTTCGTAATCTTATTGACAGCATGAAAAAGCTGTGCACGGGGAGAATCATAACCGTGTTTGGCTGCGGGGGCAACCGCGATACGGGAAAACGGCCAATAATGGGGCGGATTGCCTCTACACTTAGCGATTACGCCATCGTTACGTCCGATAATCCGAGGTACGAAGACCCAGGCGACATTATAAGACACATCATCGACGGCATCGAAGGGGACAGCTACACCGTTGAGCCGGACAGGAAAAACGCCATAAAAATGGCCGTCAATATGGCCGTCCCCGGCGATGTGGTACTGATTGCCGGCAAGGGCCATGAAAACTATCAGGACATCAAAGGCGTCAGACACCCGTTTGACGACAGAGAATTAGCGGAGAAGTTTATCCTGAAAAGACTGAAGGACTTTGGACGCCCACCGGAGGCCATCCAGTGACACCCATTAGTTTAGACGCCGTGCTTAGGGCCGTTAACGGCAAGGCAGTGAATTGCCCCGACCCCCGGGGTGTTTATTTTACCGGCGTATCTACGGACTCAAGGGCGGTTAAGGCCGCAGAGCTGTTCTTTGCCCTCGTGGGAGATAAATACGACGCCCACGATTTTATTGCCAGCGTTGTCGGCATTGCCGCCGGGGCGGTTGTCTCACGTATGGTAGATTGCCCCAAAGAGGGGTTTGTCTTAATTGTCGTTGACGACACATTGAAGGCACTTCAGCGTCTGGCCGCCCATGTAAGGCAAGTTCGTCCCATACCGGTTGTTGCCCTCACAGGCACAAATGGCAAGACCACTACGAAGGAGATGACAGCGGCGGTACTAGGTAAAAAATACTCTGTTCTTAAAACAGAAGGGAATTTAAACAATCACATCGGGCTTCCTCTTACGCTGCTGCGGCTTGACAATGAAGATGCGGCAGTCCTTGAGATGGGGGCAAACAAGCAGGGTGACATCGCTGAACTCTGCAAGATAGCCGCCCCTGACATTGCAATTGTAACCAATATCGGACCCGGCCATCTTGAGGGTTTTCGTAGTATAGAAGGCGTGCGCGCGACGAAACTTGAAATAATGAACTATGCCAAAACTATCATAGTAAACGGCGACGATGACTTCCTTATGGAAGGTGTGTTGGAGAGAAATAAGACGCGCAACAGGGAAATTATCACATTTGGAAAAGGAAAGGATGTGTCATGCGGAGGCCATTCAATTCGCGAAAATGGTTCCGCGCTACAAGTGGCAATAAGATTTTCCAATGGTGTGGAAATTGACGCAACCATTAGAAGCGGCGGGATGCACAACGTATCCAACGCCCTTGCCGCCGCCGCCGCCGGGTTTGCCATGGGTGTGGACACAGGGAGTATCCAGCAGGCACTGTCCTCTTTCAAAGGGGTGCCAATGAGGCTTGAGTGCCGGGAAATTAACGGCTCTCTGGTAATTTGCGATTATTATAACGCCAATCCCGCCTCGATGGCAAACGCGGTAGCAGAGCTGATAAGGCTGAAAAAGGGAACGGCGGTAGCCGTACTTGGCGATATGCTTGAGCTTGGGGAGTATGCGGAGCGCTATCACAGGGAGTTGGGAAGGTCTATACCCCCGGAGGATGTTGATTTACTCATAGCTGTGGGAGAATTAATGAAATTTACCTATGAAGATTTCAGGGCATCGGGCGGCAACGCTGTACACGCCGTGGATGCAGTTGAGGCCGGCACTATTTTAAGGCGGTTAAAGTCTAAGGACACGGTGCTGATTAAGGGTTCACGCGGATTAAAAATGGAGAAGGTGCTGGAGTAACCATTATGTTATACTATCTGTTATATAGCCTTAGAGATGTGTTTTCACCGCTGAACGTATTTAAATACATAACGTTTCGCACTGCCATTGCCGTGATTACCGCTATGGCGATAACATTTATACTTGCCCCTGAGACAATACGCTTTCTCAAGCGCATAAGCCTGACGCAGCAAATCAGAGACGACGGCCCTAAGACCCATCTCTCCAAGGCCGGTACGCCTACGATGGGCGGCGTTCTGATAATCATATCCATACTGGTTACCGTACTCTTGTGGGGTAATCTTGAAAACAGATATGTCCTGATAATGATTGCGTCAACGTTTTGCTTTGGGGCGATAGGGTTTTTAGACGACTACCTGAAGGTATCAAAGCGCAACCCTAAAGGACTAAAGGCTAAGTACAAGTTCGGCCTGCAAATCATAGTGGCGCTGATAATCGGCCTGATTCAGTATTTTGACGCTGCTGACCCGTACAGGACGATGCTCATAATACCATTTTTTAAGAAATGGCTGTTCGATTTTGGGGTTTTTTATATACCGTTTACGGCACTGGTAGTGGTTGGGTCGTCAAACGCGGTAAACTTGACAGATGGCATAGACGGGTTGGCGATAGGACTTGTCGGAATAGCGACGTTTGCAACGGGGTTGCTGGTGTATATATCTGGGCACGCTGGGCTGGCACAATACTTGCAAGTAATATATATAACTGGCATCGGCGAGTTAACCGTATTTTGCGGCGCAATGCTTGGAGCGGCACTTGGTTTTTTGTGGTACAATACATATCCGGCAGAGGTATTCATGGGCGATGTAGGGTCTTTAGGGCTTGGAGGGGCACTTGGCACACTGGCAACTATTACCAGGCATGAAATAGTTTTACTGGTTGTAGGTGGTATCTTTGTTGTAGAGACACTGTCAGTTATTTTACAGGTAGCGTCATATAAGCTGACAGGGAAGAGGATTTTCAGGATGGCTCCTATACATCACCATTTTGAGTTGAAGGGGTGGCCGGAGCCTAAGACCGTGATAAGATTTTGGATAGTGGGAATTATGCTTGCATTGCTAAGCTTGGCAACTATTAAATTGAGGTGATGATAATGGAGAGACGTTTCTTACGGATGTTAAGGCATTATGTGTTTCTACCTATGGTAATGTGTGTGGTATTGTTAACCGCGAACTCGTTTGCAAAGGCGGCCAATGAGCCTTCACCCAGGGAAATAACGGCGAGGTCTGCCGTCATTATGGATGGGGATAAGATATTATACGCAAAAAACCCTGATTTCAAACAGCCCCCTGCCAGCACGACAAAACTGATTACGGCAATGGTGGTGCTTGACCGCATGAAGCCAAACGACATAGTAACGATATCAGGCGATGCCGCCCGACTGCACACGCCGCATGTTGCCTTGCATGAGGGTGAGAGGTTTTATGTCAAAGACTTGTTAAGCCTGCTTCTGATGAGGTCAGTAAATGGGTCGGCGCTGGCGTTTGCCGAGGCGGTGTCGGGCACAGAGAGAGACTTTGTCGTGCTGATGAATGAAAAGGCAAGGAGCATCGGGGCGATGAATACGAGATTTATAAATGCCCACGGGCTTCCAGGCGAAGGGCAGTATATAACGGCGTACGATCTGGCCACAATAATGAAGAAATCCCTTGACTATTCCCTGATAAAAGAAACGATAAACACAAAGACAAAAACGGTTGACTCCATAGGCGGAAGGGCATTCGTCCTGTCAAACACGAACAAGCTCCTGTGGAGCGACGGCGACCTCGTGGGGGGCAAGACGGGTTTTACCAACGCGGCGAGGCACTGTCTGGCGTTTGCGGCTGAAAAGGGAGAGAACATGCTGGTGGCGGCCCTGTTGGGAGACGGCAGAAGGTCAGACCTTTGGCGCGACGCGAAGTTTGTACTGTCCAAGGGTTATAACATCTCTGAGTCACACGCCAGGCCAGTCATCTACTACAGCAGCATAGCCAATGAAAAAGTCCAGACTGCCACAAAGTCTGTCCGCCACGTCAAAGGGAAAAAGCATAAATCAAAGAAACGCAAGTCTGGCAGAGAAAATCGTGTTGAGACCATAGCCGCCCTGGACGAGGTTGCTATGGAAGATGTCGGCTACAACGGACAGGATACGATGGCGAAAAAATCGAAAGGAAAAAAGAGATCGAAAAAATCAAAGGCACAGGCCAATAACCGCATACCCATCCCCAACAATGCCGTTGATATGGCGGACAACCCTTTTTATAAAGAAAACATAGGTGGATGACAATGGAAATGTATAAGAATTACAAGGGCAAACACGTCGTGGTGGTTGGGTTGGCAAGGAGCGGCGTAGGGGCGGCGAATCTCCTTGTGAGGCTTGGGGCAACAGTGACGGTCATGGACGTAAAAGGCCCGGATGAGCTGTCGCCGTACATCAGCAAACTTGACCCCTCTGTAATAATTAAATTAGGAAAACACAACGAAGAGCTAATAGACGCGGCGGACGCTGTGGTGGCAAGCCCCGGAGTGCCGCCAACAATTCAGATATTTGACAGGGCGCGCCAAAAGGGGATTCGCATAGTGGGAGAGTTGGAGCTGGCATACCAGGTGCTTGAAGAGCTGAGAAAAACCGGCGCCGCCGGATTCATGGCGATTACCGGTACAAACGGCAAGTCTACTACGACGACACTCCTGTATGAAATATTGATACACAGCGGTTTTAACGCCATCATCGGCGGCAACATAGGCAAGGCCCTCACTGAGGAGATAAGCAAGCTGGTGAAGGATTTTGAGCGTCCCCGCGAGTTTGTAAGCCCTGATTACATTGTTACCGAGGTGTCGAGTTTTCAACTTGAATCCGCCGAGAAGTTTAAGCCCAAGGTGGCGGCCATACTAAACGTAACCCCCGACCATCTTGACAGGCACATCACGATGGACGACTACCTTGACGCGAAGTGCAGGATATTTCAAAACCAGGACCAGATGAATTTCCTCGTCCTCAACGCCGACGACCCGCTCACTCCGAAAATCGCCGCGAAGGTAAAACCGATGGGGCCGGAGATTCTCTATTTCAGCAGGAAGAGGCAGGTAAGGGGGGCGTACTACTCAAAGGGCATAATAACGTTTAATATCCCTGAGCTTGAGGTGCTTTGCCCTGAGCTTGTTGTGCATGAGATGCCGGTGTTTCACACGAATAATTTCAGGATTAAGGGGCTGCACAATATAGAAAACGCTATGGCGGCGTCGCTGATGGCGCTTGTGAGTGGTTGTTCTGTTGCTGACATATACGCCACGCTGACGACGTTTAAGGGGCTTGAACACAGGCTTGAATTTGTGGAAGAGGTTGAGGGCGTGAAGTATTTTAACGACTCCAAGGGGACGAACATATGGTCTGTGGTGAAGTCCCTTGAGGGGTTTGAGGAATCCGTGGTGTTGATAGCCGGTGGTAGGGACAAGGCCGGAGATTTCTCCCCGCTGAGGGATTTAATAAGAGAAAAGGTCAGGGCGGTGGTACTAATAGGCGAGGCGGCGGGGAAGATTAAGGACGCCGTCACCGGGATAACAGAAGTCCACATGGCCTCGTCAATGCAGGAGGCCGTTGCGGCGTCACAGAAGATAGCGCGATATGGAGACATAGTGCTGCTTTCGCCGGCGTGTGCGAGTTTTGATATGTTCAGGGATTTCGAGGAGCGCGGCGTTGTATTCAAAGAGGCGGTCTTGCGCCTGCCGGGCAGCAGAACGGCCATTGATACAGCGTCTGTGGGTAAATAGGAAATATGGAAGCCAGGGAAATCAGACAAGCCAGGGAAATATAGGTGGGCAAGAGTGCAGGAAATCACTAATCAGATAACGCAGGAAAGGGGACAGTTCGACAAGATATTGTTTTTGTCGGTCTTGTGTCTGGTTTTTGTCGGTGTGTTCATGGTCTATAGCGCCACGTCTGTTGTGGCACCGTCAAGGACTGAGGCCGCCGCTGCCGCATCTCTTACGGATATGCGGTATCTGAAAAAACACCTTGTGTCAATTATACTGGGGTTTGCCCTTATGGCGTTGATGTATAAGGTCAACGCGGAGTCATTAAAGAAGGCGGCGTTGCCGTTGTTGATAATGTCTGTGCTGCTTTTGTTAGCGGTCAAGGTGCCTGGTATCGGGGCTACTGTAAACGGGGCAAGGCGGTGGATAAGGGTGCTTGGCGTAACGTTCCAGCCGTCGGAGCTGGTAAAGCTGTCTATGGTGTTGTTTATGGCAAAGTACTTATCTGGCGGGTCTTTTGTCCCTGATAGTGTGAAGGCGTTTATTAAACCGATTGCGCTGATGCTTATTCTGCAGGGAATGCTCTTGTTACAGCCGGATTTCGGCTCGGCGGCGATAATCGGAATAATAACGTTTACGCTGCTTTTTATGGCTGGGGTGAGGATTAAGTACATCTTATCCTTAGGGGTTGTGCTGATACCCGTGGTTGTCAAACTGATAATGGAGCCATACAGATTAAAACGTGTACTTGTGTTTTTAAACCCGTGGGCGGATGAGAAAAAGAGTGGTTTTCAACTTATACAGTCGTTTGTGGCGCTGGGAAATGGCGGGCTAAACGGCGTGGGGATAGGCAAGAGCACACAAAAACTGTTTTTTCTGCCGGAGGCCAAGACAGATTTCATCTTCGCAATCGTGGGTGAGGAGACAGGGCTTATCGGGGCCGCCATTGTGGTGTTGTTATTTCTTGTTGTTTTTATCAGAGGTATCTATATAGTGGGCAGATTAAAGGGAGGCTTTTATATGTATACGGCCGCTGGGATAACGCTTTTGATTTCTATTCAGGCGGTGATAAACATGGCGGTTGTCTCCGGGCTGCTGCCGACAAAGGGACTGCCGCTGCCGTTTATAAGTTATGGAGGGTCGTCTATGATCTTAAATTCCGCCGCCGTAGGCATCCTTCTGAATCTTTCGGAAGGAGAGGTAATCGTCAGACAGGACGCGCCTGTGATTGAAGGAGATGCCGATTACAAGATTAACCGAAGAAAGGGAAGGATTTTTACGTATGCGAAGTGATGGTGCAACGATGAGAAGAAGGACGTTTGTTATCGCGGGCGGTGGCACGGGAGGGCATTTGTACCCTGGTATTGCGATTGCCGAGGAGCTAAAAAAGCAGGTGAAGGATGTGGAAATCATCTTTATGGGCGCGGAAAGGGGTATTGAGGCAAGGATATTGCCCGGTGAGAATTACTATGTCAAGCTGTTAAAGACAGATGGCTTTGTAGGGGTTTCACTGAGGAGAAAAGTTATCGCCCTGTACAGGTTTGTTGTGGCATTTTTTAAGGCATACGCGTTTCTCCGGGGGCTTGCCCCTGATGTGGTTATCGGTACGGGTGGATACGCCTCGTTTATTCCTGTATTTGCGGCTGTGCTTTTAGGCGTTCCCACGGTGGTGCAGGAACAGAACTCAGTACCAGGCCAGGCCAACAGGATACTGGCACGATTCGCCAAAAAGGTGTGTATAACCTATGAGAATTCCCTTTCGTATTTTCCAAAGGATAAGACCATTCTGACGGGCAACCCCGTAAGGGAGAAGATACTCAGGGCCGACAAGGCCGAGGGGATGAGGATGTTTTCCTTAAGAGAAGGACTCTTTACGATATTCATCTTTGGCGGCTCAATGGGGGCGTCGTCGTTGAACAAGATAGTAGTGGATTGCCTTGAATACCTCAAAGAGATGAAGGACAAGATACAGTTCCTTCATCAAACCGGCGAGAAGGATTTCGAGTTTGTCAGGGCGGCGTACTTAAGCCACGGGATGAGCGGCACTGTGGCGCCGTTTATATACAAGATGCCTGAGGCATATGCCTCGTGCGACATGATAATATCAAGGGCGGGGGCTACTACGCTTGCCGAGATAACGGCCATAGGGATACCGTCGGTGCTGGTACCGTATCCATACGCCGCGTCCGCGCATCAGGAGGTAAACGCCTCAAGGCTTGCCGTAAGCGGGGCGGCCATGATGATTAAAGAGGAGGATTTAACAGGGGAATCCCTTGCGGATTATATCCAAAGGCTTTACAACGATGGCAGCCTGAGGGCAAAGTTAAGCCGCGATTGTATGACATTTGGCAAGCCGGACGCCGCAAAAAAGGTAGCCAGCATATCTATAATGCTGCTGAAAAATAAAAGAATTTCTTTTCGCGAGGGTGCCCCGGTGCCCCTGCCTAAATCAGAGGTGCAATAGGACATGTTTAACCGTTACAGAGTAATCCATTTTGTTGGTATTGGCGGCATAGGAATGAGCGGCATAGCGCAGGTGCTCAATGACCTCGGCTACGAGGTCAGAGGCTCGGACATAAAAGACTCCGCAACAGTGGAGAGACTGAGGGCCTCAGGTATAACTGTCATTATCGGCCACAAGGCCAAAAACATCGGCAACGCCCATGTCGTTGTCGTGACGTCCGCCGTAAACATATCCAATCCGGAAGTGGAAGAGGCCAAAAGGCGTGCCATACCCGTTATCCCAAGGGCGGAGATGCTTGCCGAGCTAGGCAGGCTTAAATACACCGTCCTCGTGGCCGGCTCCCACGGCAAGACCACTACCTCGTCGTTGATTGCAACCGTACTGATTGACGCGGGATATTTTGACCCCACGGTGGTGCTTGGCGGCAAGTTAAACGAGACCAACAGCAACTCAAGGGTGGGCAAGGGGAATTATCTCGTTGCTGAGGCTGACGAGAGTGACGGCTCTTTCCTCAAACTCAATCCCACGGTTGCCGTCTGTACGAATATTGACAGAGAGCACATGGATTATTTTTCAACTATGGAAAAGCTCAAGAGCGCCTTTGTGGATTTCTTAAATAAGGTGCCGTTTTACGGTGTTGGCGTGGTATGTACAGACGACCCCAACATAAGGGAAATCCTTCCAAGAATCAACAGAAGATGCGTAACCTATGGACTTGACGGCGACGCGCAATATACGGCCAAAAATATTGACTACGGCTTTATGCGCTCTTGTTTTGATCTCTGTAAGAATGGCCAGTTCATTAAAAAGGTTGAGATTCATCTGGCGGGAAGCCATAATGTATTGAATTCCCTTGCCACAATAGCCGCCGCTGAGTCCCTGGGCGTGAAAATCGAAAGCACGGCCGCCTCTTTGGAGGCATTTTCGGGCATAAAGCGGCGCATGGAGTATAAAGGCACATGGCGCGGCGTAGCGGTCTATGACGATTACGGCCATCATCCCACGGAGCTGGAGGCAACCATAGGCGGGATAAAAAATCATGTGGCCAACCGGCTCATAGTGGCGTTTCAGCCGCACAGATACACCAGGACGCGCGATCTGATGGACAAGTTTGCGTCGTCTTTCTCTGGTGTGGGCAAGCTCTTTCTCCTGGATATATACGCGGCGGGCGAGCCTCCGATAGAGGGCATATCGTCTGAGGCGCTGTGTAAGAAGCTCAGGGAAAACGCGGTTGACGTAGTGTATTGTGAGAGTCAGGAAGCGGCCATAGCAAAAATAGGGCAGACATTACAGAATGGCGACGTACTGGTTACATTTGGAGCTGGAGATGTATGGAAGATGGCAGAGGATATTATAAAGAGGGAGGCCGACAGATGAGCGGCGCGGCGGTAACAGCAATGGCGGAAGGGCTGATGTCGGGGCTTTCAGGGCGCGTTTCATATAATGAGCCAATGAGCGAACACACCTATCTTCGCATAGGCGGTGGCGCGGCGGTGTATTTTGAGCCAGAGGGCCTGAACTCGCTGACGCAGTTCATCAGGCGCGCGCGCACAGGCGGAGTCCCGTATTTGGTACTGGGCGGAGGCAGCAATGTCCTGTTTGGCGACGGGGGGTTTGAAGGTGTTGTAATCAGCACGAAGGGTTTCAGGAGCATAGAGACGCAGACGACAGACAAGGGTTTATTCATACGCGCTGGGGCTGGGGTCAGCCTTGCCCATGTGGTGATGGCGGCCCAAAGGGAGGCAGGGCAGGGCATAGAGGGCCTTGCGGGGATTCCTGGGACACTGGGAGGTGCCGTGTTTGGGAATGCCGGCTCTTTTGGCGCCGAGATAAAGGACGTCGTTGTCGCGGTGACGATTGTCAGCGTGGACGGCCAGGTTAAGGTATTGAGGACAGGGGATGGGCAGACAGATGCTTTAAAATTTGCATACAGACGCTCTGGCATTGCGGACAACTCGGTCATTGTGAGTGTGGATATGAGGCTGCCCTTTGGGGACGCCGATCTCATAGCGGCCATAGCCCAGGAGTGTGTAACGAAAAAGAGACAGACACAGCCGATTTCCCTTCACTCGGCGGGGTGTGTCTTCAAAAATCCGGCTGGAGGGTATGCCGGCGAGTTGATAGAGCACGCCGGATGTAAAGGTTTAATCTGCGGTGGGATTGAAGTAAGTACGGTACACGCGAATTTCTTCATAAATCGTGGAGGCGGTACGGCTGCCGACTATCTTTCCCTCATGGAGAGGGTAAAGGCGATGGTGCAGGCAAAGTTCGATGTCGGGCTGGCTCCTGAAATAAGAATAATCGGGGACATGGCATGAAAGAAGAGCTGAGAGGGAAAAAGATTGCGGTATTGGCCGGTGGGCTGTCGTCAGAGAGGGAGATATCATTAAAGAGCGGCATGGCCGTGTTTAACACCCTGAAGGCCGACGGGTATAACGTGTGGTTGATAGACGCGGATTTAGAGGCCGCGATAAAGCTCACGGCGCTGGCGCCGGATGTGGTGCTGACGGCGTTACATGGCGGTTGGGGTGAAAACGGCTCTGTTCAGGGGATGCTTGAGGTGATGGGGATGGCCTATACTGGTTCCGGGGTGCTTGCCTCAGCGCTGGCTATGGATAAGGTGATGTGCAAGTACTTATTCGCGAGGGCGGGACTTAGTGTGCCACCATTTGAGGTTGTTGAGTTTGGCAGCGCGGAGGTCAGCATAGCGTCTTTGTCCAGGCAAACGAGACCGGCTGTATCATTTCCATGGATTATAAAGCCGGCGCAGGAAGGCTCAAGCGTGGGCATAAGTATAGTGAAAAGCGAGGCTGACTATGCCAGGGCACTAAGGGAGGCCTTCAGCTATGGCAGTAAGGCAATTGTGGAAAAATTCATAAAGGGGAAAGAGATACAGATAGGCATAGTAAACGGCAAGGTGCTGGGGGGTGTTGAGATAAGGCCCTCAGGCGAGTTTTACGATTACAAGTCTAAGTATACCAGCGGTATGACAAACTACATCCTGCCTCCCGACGTCAGTCAACAGACATACGATAAGATCGGGGAGGTGTCCGTAAAGGCATATGATTGTTTAGGCTGTAAGGGGGCGGCGCGGGTGGATACGATACTGTCTGAGGATGCCAAAACGGTCTATGTCCTTGAGGTAAACACAGTGCCTGGCATGACAGAGACGTCGTTGTTGCCAAAGATAGCGGAGAGCGCGGGTCTGTCGTTTCTGCAACTGCTTGAGGATATGCTTGGCGACGCTATAATCAGAAAGACAATGCAGGTGGCGTCAGGCGCCCTATGAAAGCGAAGAAAGAGGCTTTGGCATATAAACGTCCCAACGTGATAAACGCAAGGAACATAGGTATCGCGGCGTGTGTCCTGACGGTGTTGGGGGCGGTGGTATTTTTGTGGCATTATACGTTGAACGCTGATCTTTTCAAAGTAGACAAATATGGAGTGGAGGGGAACAGCCACTTAAAAGACAGCGACATATTTGAGCTTATGGACGTAAAGGGAAAAAGCATACTATCAATAAATGCGCAGATACTTGCAAGGCGACTAGAGTCGTCGCCGTGGATAAAGACGTCATATATAAGAAAGGAACTGCCGTCGTCAATACTGGTGAAGATTACGGAGAAGGCACCGGCGGCGGTGTTAAACGATGGACACACGATGTACTTAATAGACGACTCTGGAGTAAAACTTGACAGCATAGAAAAACCGTTGGCCGGAATGCCGGTAATAAACATAGAAGAGCAGTACAAGAGGGCGTATGCGGAGGCTGTAAGGCTGGTAAATATCATAAATAAGACAAGCGCCCTCAGTGGCAAGACGATAGAGATAACGGGTATGAGGCCGGAGGACATATCGTTGACATTAAACGGTTTGCTGATACTTATGGGTTTTGGCGATTACGAGAAGAAGCTGTCGAGTTATTTTTCGCTGAAAGAGGAAATAGCGGGCAGGAATATGGCCATAGAGTATATAGATTTAAGGTTTTCAAACAGACTGATACTGAAGCCGTTAAAGAAGGATATGAAATGGGTGAAGGAAGCTATATAACCGGGCTTGACATAGGGACGTCGAAGGTTACGGCTATTGTGGCCAGGGTAACTGAGACCTCAACGGAGGTAGCCGGTGTGGGTATGGCGGTGTCCGCGGGTGTGAGAAAGGGTGTTGTCGTTGACCTTGAGAGTGCCGCCGCGGCCATAAGAGAGGCCGTGAAGAAGGCGCAGGTGATCTCCGGTGTGGAGATAAAGGATGTCTGCACGGGGCTTTCCGACATACACATGAAGAGTTTCAAGAGTACGGGTGCGGTGGTGTTGACAACGGATGTTGTAACACAGCGGGATATTGACAAGGTAATGGAGACCGCCGGGACGGTATATGTGCCTTTGGATAAGGAGATCATGCACATGATCCCCGTAGAGTATGTAGTTGATGGCGAAGGGCAGATATATAACCCCGTAGGGATGAGTGGCGTGAGGCTTGAGGTAAACGTGCAGGTAGTGGTAGGGGCGTCTAATTCGATACACAATGTGGTCAAATGCTGTGAGATGGCCGACCTGAAGGTTGCCGATATGGTGTTCAATCCACTGGCGTCGGCTGCGGCGGTACTGAGGGAAGACGAAAAGGCCTATGGGGCAATCCTGTTAGACATCGGAGGGGGCACTACTGATATAGCGCTCTTTAAGAATGGCGTGTTTATGGGTGCGGCGGTAATAGACATAGGCGGCAACCAGTTTACCAATGACATCGCCGTGGGGCTTAGGCTTCCGGTGTATGAGGCGGAGAGATTGAAAAAGGCGTATGGCATGGCGACATTCCCCGACGAATACTTCGGTGAGGAGATAACCGTTACCGCAAACATGGAAGAGAGGCGGATATCGAAATCATTTATAACTGAGATAATAAAGGCAAGGAGTGAAGAGCTTACGGGCATGATAAAGGAAGCGATACTGGGCGTTCCCGGCTTTAGCTGGCAGCCCTGGTCGGTGGTGTTGACAGGTGGAGTGGCACAACTGAAGGGACTTGAGGTATTGATTTCCAGTGTGCTGGATTTGCCCGTGAGAGTTGGCACATGTGAGTGGCAAGGGATAGGCGACAAGATTCGCGGGCCGATGAACGCAACGGCAGTGGGTTTTCTCTCATATACGAGGAAGAGGTTCTACGACAGTGGCTCAATGGACGCATTTACGACAGGGCAGTATTCGATGTCGAAGTGGTTTAAGGGTCTGGTAGGAAAGTTTTTTAACAGATAAATTAAAAAGTAAGGAGGGACGGTATGTTTGAACTAGTGGAGTCAAATGATGGAAAGGCCAACATTAAGGTAGTAGGCGTAGGCGGGGCGGGCGGTAACGCGATTAACAATATGATAGCCGCGGTGTTGAAAAACGTGGAGTTTATCGCGGTAAATACTGACTTACAGGTATTGAATTCGTCAAACGCCGAGTTGAAATTACAGATAGGCACAAAGATAACGAGGGGACTTGGCGCGGGGTCAAATCCGCAGGTAGGAAGAGAGGCAGCCCTTGAAGACAGCGAGAGGATAAAGGAAATGCTCGAAGGGGCTGATATGGTCTTTATAACCGCTGGTATGGGTGGCGGCACGGGTACGGGCGCTGCCCCTATAATAGCGGAGATTGCACGGAGCCTTGGGGCGTTGACTGTAGCGGTAGTGACAAAGCCGTTTTTTTACGAGGGCAGAAAGCGTCTGAGTAACGCGACCCTCGGAATAAAGGAACTAAACCAGTTCGTAGATACCACAATAGTAATCCCCAACGACAAGATATCACTGGTAGTGGAAAAGGGTACACCCCTGATTAAGTCCTTTGAGGTGGCCAATGACGTGTTAAAAGACGCCGTACAGGGTATAACCGACCTCATTCTGCTGCCCGGACTTATTAACCTTGACTTTGCCGACGTAAAGACGATAATGCAGTACTCTGGCAAGGCGGTAATGGGAATTGGAAAAGGCAAAGGCGAACAGGGCCACATAGACGCGGCAAAAAAGGCGATATCCAACCCACTGCTTGAAGAGACATCTATTGACGGTGCCAGAGGCATACTAATTAACATAACCGGAGGCCCTGACCTTACGCTTGACGCCGTACAGGGCGCCTCTGAGCTGGTCTTTGATTCGGCCCACGACGACGCGGACATCATTTTCGGTGCCGTCATTGATCCCTCACTTGATGGTGAGGTCAAAGTTACGGTAATAGCCACTGGATTTGAGGAAAAGAAAGAGGCCAAGATAACGATACCAGAGATGAAGACATGGAAAGGCCAGGAAAGAGAACGCAACTTCTCAAGGGGTTCAGACAGGATACTATCGAAATCCCTCTTTGATTTCTCCAAAGAGGACAAAATCCCGACGACTGAGCTAATAGCCAACTACGAAGACGACATGGACATCCCAACGTTTATAAGAAAACAGAAGAAACCAGAGTAGATAAAGCTCTCCACACGGAAGGGCAGAGGACGACCCCCCAATGATGTCCTCTGCCTCCCCTCCTCCTGAAGATGGGATGAGCCTGGCATTTCAATGAAGACAACAAAAAAACCCCAGAGGCAGCCAGCAACACGGCAATCCCTGCTTGATAAAGAGACGGGCACGGTCTATAAAGACCACGGCGGCAAGACCCGCGTATGCCTCATCTACCCAAACACGTACAGGACTGGAATGTCCAGCCTCGGTTTTCGGCTTGTCTATGGTATGCTCAACGCACGGGAGGATGTAGTCTGTGAACGCGCGTTCTTACCGGAGTCAGGCGGCCAGGAGCGAATTTATACGCTGGAATCGCAAAAAATGCCTTCAGAGTTTGACATAATAGCCTTTTCCATATCATATGAGAACGACTTTCCAAACGTGGTGAAAATCCTGAGGGCATCAGGGATACCGCCCTATGCGAGGGACAGAGGGCTGCGCTATCCGCTGCTAATAATGGGCGGGCCGTGCGCGTTTATGAATCCAGAGCCGCTTGCGGAGTTTTTTGACGGCATAGTGGTAGGGGAGGCGGAGGCTGTCTTAGACGAGTTTATAGACATCTGTAATCAGTCTGGCGGCAGGGCGAAACTCCTTGAGGCATTAAAAGGCGCGGAGGGGTTTTATATACCGTCGGGACACGATGTAAATTGCCGTGTAAAGAGGCGTTTTCTGAAAGACATGGACGCGCCCTTGATAGGCCGGCAGTTGATAACGCCGCATACGGAGTTTTCGTCAATGTACCTTATTGAGGCGATGAGGGGCTGCCCGTGGAGGTGCCGTTTTTGCGCCATAAGCGGGATATACGGCGTGCCGAGGACAAGGCCGCTGTTGTCTATGCAGCAGGAGATAGAGTGCGCCGGGGGGGGGCTTCCGGCGAAGATAGGCGTCATAGGGGCGTCGCTGACCGACTATCCCCACATTGGGCAGTTATTGTGTATTGAGGGAGTGGAGTTTTCTATATCATCCCTGAGGGCAAGCAAGAAGGCCGCGGAGATAACGTCGCTGATTAAGACAAAACAAAGCCTGTCAATTGCCCCGGAGGCCGGCTCAAAGAGACTGAGGGCGGTGATAAATAAAAGGATAACATATGAGGATATAATTGAGACGTCGCGCCTTGTGCTGATGCGGGGGATAGCGATGCTGAGATTATATTTTATGATAGGGCTTCCAACTGAAACAGACGAAGACATAGCGGAGATGATAGCCCTGGTAAAGGAAATCAGGGGGCTGTCAAAGGCTGGCCGGATAGTGTTGAGTGTGAGCGCGTTTGTGCCGAAGCCATTTACGCCCTTTCAGTGGCATCCCATGGAGGAGTCGGTGGTCATCCTGAGGCGGCTAAAACAATTAAAAGACGGCCTCAAAAAAGATAATGTAAAGGTCATACACGACCAGCTCAAATATGCCTACACCGAGGGGTTATTGGCAATGGGTGACCGGCGGCTCTCTCCGGTTATAGAATCCATAGCAGACGGCCTGAACTGGAAAAAGGCCTGCGAGCTGCACTCAATAGACCCGTCAGAATATATTTTTCGTGAAAAGCCGTACGATGAGCCGCTGCCGTGGGATTTCATAGACAACGGGATAGAAAAAGAGCGCCTCTGGCACGAGTATTCGTTAAGTACGGCAAGGCAGATTGGCTTGCGCTAAAAACCTTTGTTGTGATAACATCTTTAACGTGGGTTTTATAGAGGAGACAAATTGCATCCATTTGAGTTGGTTTTATCTGTTTCTAAAGAGGATATTGAATTTGAATTAAGAGGAGTGAAAGAGGTTGCTTGGGCTGATTTTTGTCTCAACCCACGGAAACTGAGAGGCAGTGATTTTTTGATGCGTTGGTCTCAAGGGGTTTGGAGTGAAAAGCGCCTGATTGATGCCGTCAACAAAACTCTGCAATTTTATGCTATTGCTTACGGACTAAGTTCTACAGCGCCAAAAGATAATGTACGAGATTTTGAACTTTATTTTGAAAGACTTGACAAAGCTGGAATTGGTAATATTAAACGCCCTGACCTTTTAATTTTTAAAATTGAGGACAAACCCTTTGTTGATAATTTTATTGCATACAGTGGCGGTGAAGAGGAGTTACCATTTATAACCGAAGATAAGCTACAGGACATTATTCAGAAAGCCGTTATTGCTGTTGAGTGTGAAAACTCATTATGAGTAGCAGAGAAAATGCCTGATTATAGTACACCAATGAAGGCACAAAAAAGGCTTGGCGGTAGACATGGACTTCCCAAAAATGCTGTCCTACCAACTGTAATAATCAAAGAAGAGGATAGAGTTCCTTTAAGTAAATGGCAGGAAGAGAATAAAATCCCAATTCACGTTTGGCATGTTTTCTTTGATAGGGCGTATGGATTGGCATTTGACGAAGCTCAGCGACTTGTAAACGAGGGACTAATTCTGCCAACAGAACAAGTCTTTCAGGCTCCAGGTGGTGCAACGACTAAAAAACATATTTATAAGTATTATTATCACTATGCTTATCCGCTCGGTATTTCTAATGAAAAACCAAAATTGGTTCCGGACTACATTGAAGATAAGAACGGACATATTCTTCCATATGTAAAATTCGAGGGCGGCTCTCTTGATATTATGCAAGATGCAATAAACATTTTAAAATCTTTGTAATATGGATAAATCAATACAGCATCAAAGTTTACCAACTGATTGGAACGAAAGAGAAATACTTAGGGACAAAGGACAGTTTTGGACGCCTGGCTGGGTTGCTGAGGCTATGGTGGCTTATGTTGCAGAAGATACTGATTTAGTTTTTGATCCCGCCGCGGGACGGGGTGCTTTTTTTGAGGCACTCTTAAAACTGGACAAACAGGGGGTTTTGTATTTAGGAACTGACATAGATAAAGACGTGTTAACTGACGAGATATATAACAATAAATCTTGTTTTGTCGAAGAAAGAGATTTCATAAAAAATCCACCGCTTAGGAAATTCAGGGCAATTGTGGCTAATCCGCCATATATCAGACATCACCGCATTGACGAGGAAACAAAACTATTGCTCAAAAAACTCTCGGTAAAAATAACAGGGGATAGCATAGATGGCAGGGCAGGATATCATATATTTTTTCTAATTCAAGCCCTTAATTTATTAGAAAAAAATGGCAAACTTGCATTTATTATGCCTGCCGACACCTGCGAAGGAACTTTTGCTAATAAACTATGGAAATGGATTTCAGAAAAATTTTGCATTGAAGCCGTAATAACATTTGAAACGAAGGCTACGCCTTTTCCAGCGGTAGATACTAATGCGATTATTTTTCTAATTAAAAACTCAAAACCCATTACAAATATTTTTTGGGTTAAATCAAGTCAGCCGTATTCAACAGACCTATTGAAGTTTGTCTCTTCCAATTTTAAGATACAAGAGATTGACAGTCTTGAAATAGTAACAAGAGAGTTAAAAGAAGCCATCGCAACCGGACTAACAAGACCTCAACAGAACCACAACGGTTTTATTTTTCACTTGAATGATTTTGCCAGAGTAATGAGAGGCATAGCCACAGGTTCAAATGAGTTTTTCTTCCTGACAGCCAAACAGGTTAAGGAATTTGGAATACCAAAAGAGTTTATTAAAAGAGCCGTCGGAAGAACAAGAGATATAATCGGCAGCATTCTGAATGACGAAGATATTCAAAGATTAGAAGACAAAAACCGCCCAACCTATCTTTTTTCCATCAACGGACACGATGTACTTCCAGATTCTGTTACCAACTATTTAAATGTAGGCAAAGAAATGGGGCTTCCTGACCGTTCACTAATCAAACAGCGAAGGCCTTGGTATAAAATGGAAAAAAGAGAAGTCCCTCCATTATTGTTTGCTTATTTAGGCAGACGCAACACGAGATTTATTCTAAATGAGGCTGGTGTTGTGCCGTTGACGGGGTTTCTGTGTGTGTATCCAATATACAAAGACAAATCTTATATTCTCAATCTGTGGGAAGCGCTTAATCATTCTGACACCTTAAAAAACTTGCAGCTTGTGGGTAAAAGTTATGGTTCAGGTGCAATAAAAGTTGAGCCTGGAAACTTAAATATATTACCCATACCAGAACATATTGTAATACAGTTTGACCTCCAACGGCCATGTATGGCTGAGGGCGGGCAACTTTCTCTCTTTCCAGACCTATATAGGTAGCCCAAACAGCGGCGCAACGCCGGACATTACGGAAATGATGGAAGATATGGTAGGTTAGACCGGAGATTTATATACTCAATGAACGCCAATGAAATTTACGACATTCTGTATCAGACAGACCGTGGGGTGCTGAGAAAGGTAATCAATGGAGGCGCGGCAATCTTAGACGCGAATGAGCGCCTTGTCTATGAGAAGATAGTCAAATGTGCCGAGGAGCTTGGCTGGACACATGAACGGCTAATGTGGGCAATACAGCTGGTTATGGAGCAATGACAACGCCGCAAATTACGTCTTCATTTGCAGCAGCTCAAGTTTGACGAATATCTTCGTCTCTGCCGTCGGTCTAAACCTCTCGTCGCCTCTCATGCCGGCTATCCATACCAAATCATCGCCTGAATAGATAAGCGTCACACTGTCTCGTTCGTCCTTTGGCACCTTCTCGTCAACAAAGAAATCCTGCACCTTTTTTCTCTTGCCAAATCCCATAGGATAGAAATAATCCCCGTTGCATCGCCCCCTCACGGTCAATGGGTTAATCAGGCGTTCACCGTCGAGGACTATGCTGCGTCTGTCTATCGGGTTTGGCGCGACTTCTGCCGCGTCTGTCAGAGTTGCCCTTATCACAACCCCGGCCTCTTTGACGGCCAGCTCTCCGGGTGTGTTTAAGGCGTATGTATTAATTTGCGCGGGTTTATCCTCCTTCGTTATGGTCAAAATGGAATAGCCTTTGATGGCCCTTATCCCTTTTGGCAAGCGAATTGAAGCGCCGGTGGCGGCGTTATTTACCAATCCAATGATGTCGTCAATATGCACCGCGCCTATGCCCTTGAGTGTATCAACAGAACTAAGGGCAGTTTTTAGAACCCTTCTGAGGACAGGCTTTTCAATGGTCTGAAGCGGGGACAGGAATAGTTCAACCCGCTGGTCGGACTTGCGGCTTATCAGGGTCATGGTTTTTTTAATCGCGACTCTTTCCATATAGCTATTTTCATCCCTTATGATGTCGGCGTTTCTTGATAAGGTATCCACAATGTTTGGGTTATATGCCTTCAGGGCAGGCAGCAGCGTAAGGCGAACCTTGTTGCGCTTATATTTCTGTGTCAGATTCGACGAGTCTGTGACGAATGTAAGGCCATTTGAATCAAGGTATTTTTCTATATCCACCCTCGTTGTCTCAATCAGCGGCCTTATTATCTTTCCCCTGCAGGGGGGGATTCCTCCAAGGCCCGACAGGGCGCTTCCCCGTAAGAAATTCAACAGGACGGTCTCGGCCTGGTCGTCCTTGTTGTGGCCGAGGGCAATTCTGACGGCCCCACGCTCATATGCTATCTTCTCAAGGATTTCATACCGTAGTTCTCTTAACGTATCCTGTGTGTTTGCTATTATTTTGGGTGGGAGGGAAATCTGTTCGTGGCAAAAGGACACCCCAATGCCCTTGCACAGATTCGCGCAGAACTCCACTTCGTGCGGTGTCTCAGCGGGCCTAAGCCCATGGTCTATGTAGACGGCGCAGAGGCTCATGCCCAAATCAAGCCCCCTCATGACGTGAAGCAACGTCACAGAGTCCGCCCCGCCCGAAAGCCCGACGATGACCGTGTCACCGTCGCGCAGCATTGAGTATTTCCCGATAGTGTCTTTAATCCTATCTATAAACAATCTTATTCACAGGTCCACAGGCCAAACAACCGGCTCTACGAGAAACTTTGTATTGCGTCGGTCTCTGTTTCGCAGATAGTAAATACCTGTGTGAATCCGGCCAGTTTAAATATCTTCATCACGTTGACAGTCAACCCGCACAAGCGCAAATCCCCGCCTTTGGTCTTTAAATCCTTCGCCGTCCCAAGAAGCACCCGCAGGCCGCCGCTGCTTATGTAGTCCGACCCCGATAAATCAATGACTATCTTATTCTTACCGCCAGCGATGACATCCTGTATCTTTTTCTCGATTTCCGGGGCCGCAACCGTATCTATGCGCCCGGCTATTATAACCACCGCGATTTCACCGCTTTGCTGCCGTATTGATATATTCATAGTTCCTCCTTGTCACCAGTCTTGAATGCGCCCTCGTATTTTAATATCATTAACGTAATGTCGTCAAACTGCGGCTGTCCATTAGAGAATTGCGTTACCGCTTCATTTATCAGCCCGATGAACTCCTTTATCGGCTTGTCGTGGTTTTCCACAATCAGGTGGTTTAGCCTTTCCTCGCCGAATTCCTCATCTTTTTCATTAATGCCCTCAGTCACGCCATCCGTGTACATGAGGATAAAGTCGCCGCTTTGCATTGTAATCGTCCCTTTGTCAAACGTGATGTCTTCCTCCATAATCCCTACGACAATGCCGGCGCACTCCAAAGGTATAAGCTCTGCCGTGTCTTTTTTGTATAGCAGTGGCGGGTTATGTCCACCGTTGGCGAACTCTACCACGCCGGATTCGGTGTCTAAAATGCCGAAAAAGATTGTCACAAACATATTGACATTGTTGTCTTTTGCCAGTTTTCCATTAACGTCGGAGAGTATTTTGTTGGGAGACAACCCAACGGAGGTCTGCGCCTTTAGCAACGTCTTGGTCATTGCCATAAACAGTGACGCTGGCACCCCCTTGCCGGATACATCCGCTATGAGAAAACACAGGTGCGTGTCATCAATAAAAAAGAAGTCATAGAAGTCTCCTCCGACCTCTTTAGCGGGCATGATTGTGGCGAATAAGTCTAAGTCAGCCCTGTCGGGAAACGGCGGAAATAATTTAATCAAAAAACTCATTTGAATATCGTGGGCAATCTTTAGTTCGCTCTCTATCTGTTCCTTTGCCCGCGTGGCCTCGGTCAATTCCCTGATATATTCCCTGAGGGCGCTCTTCATGTAGATAAACGAGTTTGTAAGGACTCCGATTTCGTCTTTAGTCCTGGCAGGAGGCATCTTGCAATCGTCGAGATTGCCGCTGGCGATGTCCTTCGCCGCGGTGGCCAGCCTCCTAAGCGGGCGGGTTATGGAAGCAGAAACGGACGCGATAAAAATGGAAAGAATCAACAGACCTATCAACGCAATGGCAGCGTTTTTTTCATGCAGCGCGTTGATGTCGGCAAGCAGCTCTTCGTCCGGTACGATTAGTCCAAGCGCCCAGCCCTCCGACCTCAGCGGCATGTAAAACAACCACGCTTTATGGAATTTATTGGATTTTTTGATCGGGCCGAACCCTTTGATTTGCTTAAACCCCGTCTCGCCTCTTATCATGGCCCTGCCTATGTCGCGCAGGTTCTTGTCCGCCCTGGTCTCGGCGATGCTGAATATACTTTCGTTCATTATTAGTTCCTTATCAGGGTGCGTGACAATAGTGCCATTTTTTGAGATCAGAAAGGCATACCCCGTTTTGAACATCTTTACGGAGGCAACCGTCTCGTGAAGCCAGTTTAAATCCACATCGGTTGCCATGATGCCGATATAGTGCTCTCCAGTGGCATTGTCTCTAAACGGTACACTGTACGTTGACTCGATTATTTCGGCGTCGGGGTCAAAATATGGTTCACTCCACACGGGTTTTCCAAGCTCAATCGGGATTTGATACCAGTCCTGGTTAAAATAGTTGTCTTTTTCACTGCCGAAATTCATAAACTTAAAAGCGCCGTCTCTTCTGAAATAATAGGAGCCAAAATATTTCAGGTTTTTGTCGAGAGTATAAGGCTCATATGCAAGTGTCGCGCCGTATATCTCATGATTATTTTGCAGTACATGACGCAGTCTCGCCTTTACGTCATCCTTCGTTTCGTCAATGCTTTCCATGTAACTGACAGTGTTATGATTGACGCGCTCAACGATATTCAGCACACCCTCTATTTTGTGGACGGTTATTGTTGCAATATTCCTGGCGTTATCCTCGGCACCTTTTAAAATTATTTCCCTTGTATGCTCGTAGTTAATCCTAAAGATCAGGGCAAGTATCAATGTGCCGCCCGTAAGGAGCAGGAAAATGAGCTTAAAGGTTATGCCTCTATTTTTTAACACAGTTCTTATAAAACGAATTGAACTCTGGAATTGTTTCTGTCAGGCCGTCCGCCTTAAGTTCAGACGCCGTGCGTTCATAGTCTTCCTGCCGCAATATGCCGATATGGGCGGTATCATTGTCAGGGATTATCAAATCTCTCATCTTAGCGAGCATCCACCTCTGATGGGCAGTGTTGGACGGGATATGTGCCTTAAGCATGTATTTCATCACAATACCAATGGCCTCATCCGGGTGCGCGAAGGCATAGAGCCAACCCTCAATGGACGCCCGCGCAAAG
>JADFYL010000027.1:0-22641 GCA_015233045.1 Nitrospirota bacterium
TGATTTTATTGTGTTTTTAGCAAATTCTCATTTCAACAACGGGACACCAGTGATATGTTATATAGGTTTGCCGCCTATTTACTTAAAAATCACTTCATCCTTGCGCAAGGCGCTTGAAAATGACTTCAGGTATGACGATCATGAATTCGGTGAGTCAGGATATATTCAGCAAACTGGCTATTTATCAGGAGATTGCTCCTATGTTATTCGTATTACAGATGATTTATATAGTTGTTATAAGTTTAATATCGCCATTAATTGCTGTGTATTCAGGTTTAATTGTAACGCTAATGATAGTGTTAAAACATAATAAATCAGTCATCCCACCCTTGAAAGTACGAATACTATTTTATATTCATATAGGTATTTATGAATTATATTATATTGTGTTTAATTATATGATATTTATCAAATCGCATTTACAGGGCGACCTGCAATCTATCGGTGATACTGATATATTGTATTCCTATTGTTTTATATTTATAGAGCTGTTATATTTCTGGACGTTGTATTACCATTTTATGTATATATCAGATAAGTACAAAACATCGTATGTTCTATATTGGCCTTTTTATATAATAAGTTTTACTTTACCGGCATTGTTTTATATGTTTGGCATCAAAGCTGTATTTAATATGATATCATATAACAAAATGCTTCTTCTTATTGTTATATACAAAACATTTTATTCATTTGGATGGCAGATAGTTATGATGTATTTAATTGATAATCATAAAAAATATAAAAACAACAATCAATCTCGCAGCGTAATATTATTGACTGTTACCACATTTGTTATGATTCTTGTTTTATCGTTAATGGTAAAATACAATATTAGCCTGAGTTCGAATAAGTCTATCTGGAGTGTAGATTATATAATATTTAAAATTGCTGAAATATTAAATTTATATTATCTATTGATAATTTTCAAGTTTATACACGCCGACAAGGCAAAAAGATACCTATCTTATATAAGTATAATAATATGCGACATTATAGTTATAAGTTATTTTATGCCATTTATTGATAGAATGAAAATAGACTACTACATAGCGTGCCCAGCATTGCTGTTGAATTCTGTTATCATTTCTATTATGTTATATAGGTTTGCTGCGTATTTACTTGAAAAGCTTGTCCAGTATTCTCATAACACTGGAAAATAACGATAAATTCTTACCTTTGCCATCCACAGTAATTAATTAACCGGCACCTCGTAATTTCCCGCTCGCATAATAGACTATTATAAATATTATCAACCAAATGAATGCCACCCATAAGTTTCCTTTTAACAAATATATAAGAAAAAAAAGGACAGCGAGAGCAGCGGTAATAAAAGTACCCTTTGTGCTTTGATAAGACTCCGGTTCAACCGAGCCAAGGGCTATTATACATCGAATATAATCGTCCATATTTTTTATATCGGGTGCCTGTCTCAGTCCTTTTTTCCGCAAGATATAATCCAGTTCCATTTCCACGACGGCAAGTCCATCGTCAAAATTCGAAAAAGCATCAGGTTTTAACTCTTCAGAAAAGCGATCGGTGGGACGCAGCAGCGCTGCGGGGATCTCTATTTCATGAGCTATAAAGTTTCGTATTTCAATGACTTTATCTTTGGGCAGCCCCGATGATTCATAGTACTGTTGATAAAACTCATCGGGGCTTAATTCTGCCCTGTCCAGAAACCGCCTCTTGCGTGGTATTGTGCCGTCTAATTCTCTAATAATGAAATAAAAAAGCACTCCCACGATAACGCACATGATCACCACTATGTACATAGTTAGCAAGTAAATACTCCCAAACGGACAAATTGTTAGTTATTCTGGCATCATACCATATATGGCAAGTAGTAGTCCACAGAACACTCACTCCATCAGGCTCTAAATATAGCCTTGCAATAGCCTCTTTGAGCAGCGCTGGCTCAATAAAGAAGGAGTTACGTAAAATTTCAATAGACTTGCTTAAACTAATACAATCAGTTATAATCACTGAGATAGTTTATAGATTTCTGTCAGCATAGAGGGCACTTATGACTTCAGGTATGACGATTATGAATTCATTGATTCAGCCTGCATTCGCAAAAATGTATGTTAGTTACTATATGTTTCTGCTTTTTTTGTACCTTGGTTTGTATTTGTTAATATTTTATATAGCATCGCCATTAATTATCATTTATGGAGGTTTAATTATATCGCTAAAAAGACTGTTAGCATCTAATAATATACTCGTGCCGCCTTTGAAAGTACGGAGATTATTTTATGTCCACATAACTATTTATATATTATATTATATCCTATTTAATTATTTTATATTTATAAATGATTTTATGCCTTACAAACAACGAGAGTTGCGATTTATCGGAAACGCCGACATAGTGTATTCTTATTATTTTACTATTTTAGATCTGTTGTATTTTTGGACGTTGTATTATCATTATAAATATATATCAGATAAATACGAAACACCATACGTTTTATATTGGCCTTTTTATATAATCTGCTTTACCATTACAGCGATATTTTATATGTTTGGCATTAAAGGAGTGTTGGGTGTAATATCAGACCATGCAATGCTTATTTATATAGTCATGTATAAGGTCTTATATTCATTCGGATGGCAGTTCATTATGATGTATTTAAGTGATTGCTATATAAAGAATAATGAAAGCCATAATTTGCGTACCCTTAATCTGTCAATTTTTAGTATATTTAATTTAATCATTATTGCAGCCTTAATAGTGGATGGTGAAATTAATCTGTATCCCCCTAAGCTATTCCTCTCGAATGACTTCGTAACTACGAAAATAAATGAAATATTAATATTATTTTATTTATTGATTGTTTATAAGGGTATACATGCCAATAAAATGATAAAACTCTTATCTTATATAAGTATAATAATAGGTAATATTATAGCTATATGTTATTTTATGCCGTTTATTGACAGAATGAGGGCAGATTTCTACATAATCTGCCCCTCACTGCTCTTGGATTCTGTTATCATTTCTATTATGTTATATAGGTTTGCCATGTATTTACTTAAAAAGCATTTCATTATTCTTGTGCAAGGAGCTTGAAATGACTTCAGGTATGATGATTATGAATTCGGTGAGTCAGGATATATTCAGCAAACTGGCTATTTATCAGGAGATTGCTCCTATGTTATTCGTATTACAGATGATTTATATAGTTGTTATAAGTTTAATATCGCCATTAATTGCTGTGTATTCAGGTTTAATTGTAACGCTAATGATAGTGTTAAAACATAATAAATCAGTCATCCCACCCTTGAAAGTACGAATACTATTTTATATTCATATAGGTATTTATGAATTATATTATATTGTGTTTAATTATATGATATTTATCAAATCGCATTTACAGGGCGATTTGCAATATATCGGTGATACTGATATATTGTGTTCCTATTATTTTATATTTATAGAGCTGTTATATTTCTGGACGTTGTATTATCATTTTATGTATATATCAGATAAGTACAAAACATCGTATGTTCTATCTTGGCCTTTTTATATAATCTGTTTTGCTTTCCCGGCATTGTTTTATATGTTTGGCATCAAAGCTGTATTGAATATAATATCATACAACAAAATGCTTCTTCTTATTGTTGTATATAAAGTTTTTTATTCATTTGGATGACAGCTAATTATGATGTATTTAATGGATAAGTATAAAAAATATAAAAACAACAATCAATCTCGCAACGTAGTATTATTGAGTATTACCACATTTGTTATGATTCTTGTTTTATCGTTAATGGTAAAATACAATATTAGCCTGAGTTCGAATAAGTCTATCTGGAGTGTAGATTATATAATATTTAAAATTGCTGAAATATTAAATTTATATTATCTATTGATAATTTTCAAGTTTATACACGCCGACAAGGCAAAAAGATACCTATCTTATATAAGTATAATAATATGCGACATTATAGTTATAAGTTATTTTATGCCATTTATTGATAGAATGAAAATAGATTACTACATAATATCTCCCTCATTGTTGTTAAATTCAGTTATTATTTCCATTATATTATACAGGTTTACTGCATTATTACTTAAAAAGCTCTTCAAGCTTGCGCAAGGTGCTTGAAAATGATGATAGGTCCTTTTCGATGGAATTATCGAATATCTTCTTAGATTCGCTACATGAATCCGGTAACCCTTTTATATAAACCATAATTCCTATGAGTTTTCCTCCAGGACACATTGCATAGCAGTGAATATGAGCTATGAATCTTAAATCGGTTAATACATGGTACGAAAGGTCCGAGATTTTAAAAAATATCATATCATCTGATATCAAGCATTCTCGAATACACATTGCACTCTCATAACTGCCATATCTGCCATCACTATTAAAATCCTCACAGCATTGTTGAGAATTACAAGCGTATTCGTCAGCACCGCCGGTTGATTCACAGAGTTTCCCGTAATATCTACAAACTTCAGCTATATTTGACGGCATAGCAACCTCCTCATTGTATGTTTAGACGGTTGATAAAATTAGGATTTTAACGGAGACAACCCAAGCTGTTGCATTGTCTCCGTTTATCACCCTGACCTGTGCTGCTTCTATGAACTTTTTGATGTCACGGTTGTAGAGACCGTCGCAAGGGCGTTTACAGATGACAGCGCGCCCGAGGCAAGGTTTTTGTACACATCTGCCGCCGACTTCGACGCCTCTATCCGCAGTTTGGCCTGCTCGGATAGCCGCTTTAACTCCAACTCCGCCTGTTTTACACTCTGGTTGGTTGACTCTATGTTGCTCTGTGAGTTGAGTCTGCCAGTCTGTATAAACAGGTCATATGCCTTCGTCATCGCGCTCACTTCCTGGCCATATGCGGTTATATCTGAGCGGTACTTATCAAGGACATTCTTCGTCTGCGATTCGGACATCTGGAGATTTGTCTTAAAGCCGTTGAGTTTCGAGCTATACGCGTCAAGTTTCAACTTGGCCTCTTTCGACTGGTTTTCTATATTGACAGAATCTACCGTCGCCTTGGTCTTTAAACCATCCGATTTGACCTGATATGCCCTCACGTCGGCTTCATATACTTTTACCTTCTCCATCTCCCCTCTCATTGCGGCCTCATACATATTGAACTCCGCCGTCTTGGACTGCACCAGCGTGTGATATGCCTCAACACTCGTCTTAAACGTGGACAGCCTCGCTTGTTCAAAATCGCCGTAGACCTTCGCCGCCTCCATCTCTGTCTTATATACGGCTATCATCGCGTTCACCGCCGAAATCTGCTCCTTGTACGTATCCACCGCCGCCTGTCTCCTGTGTTGCTCTTCACTTAACGCGCCGTCAAGCTGCGTCTTGTAGATTTGCATCTGAGTAGAGGCCGCCCGTATTGCCGCCTCATGTACATCCGCCGCCGTCTTGTACGCGCCCAGTCTCGCTTTGTATCTCTCCACCTGCAGGTTGTATAGCTTTATCCCCGCGTCAAGCACCGCCTTGGACGCGTTGAGGCTGCGCTCTTTCAACGAATTGTGAAAGTGTATCAACAGGCCTTCAAGCGATATGGCCTTGTCCAGCGAGTATTTGAGGTGTTCTACATACAGCTCTGCCCGCTTTATCGCTATGTCCCTCGTCATTGATGACGCGTCCTTTACCGCCTTATTTCTGGCGCCTTCCTCAAGCGATACCATCGCCCCCGTCGGCATCGTAAATCCATACGCAGCATAACCCCGCCGCGCCTCGCCAATGGCCGTCTGCGCCTCAATGTTCTGTCTGTCTTTCGCCCGCTCCCATAACAGCCGCTCGTCATCAGGATTAATCCCCGTGCCGCCATTTTTCACGTCGTTTATCAGCAGCGTTTCAATCGCTTCTTTCAGATGCGAAGTGTACTCTTGCTCGTTAAAGTTGTAGTGCGCCGACCAGTCGCTGTATAAGTTGGACGGCACGATGATGTCGTCCTCCGGCATCATCTCCGTAAATGGCATGATAGATATTGTCGGAGAATTTGGAGCGCCAAAACTCTCCAACGCCGGCGGCTCAGGAATATTGATTGACGGCTTTTCAGGGAGACTATAACTTTCCCCTATCTCCGGCATTACCGGCACGTCAGGCAATGTCGCGTCCGGCTTATCAGGATAGGTCAACACTGGTCGGTCTACGTTAAACTCCGGTACAGTCACAGGGGCAACGGCGTCAATTGAGAAGTCCGGCACCTCCGGTACCTCAGCGTCAAAGCTGGTAATCGCCGGGCTGTCCGGCTTCATGCTCATTATTTTGTTGAGCGCCTCAGTAGACTTGTCATAAACAGACCAATCCCATACCACCGGCTTGTCAACCGTCAACTCCGTCGAAGCGATTGTTGAAAGGTTATCAACGAACTGCTGTGCGTTGCTTAACTGGTTCTGCGCGAAGTTTTGCGCCGTTTTTACTATCTCACTCGGGTCAGTTACTGCCATGTCTCGTTCCTCCTGATGTATTACAAATTAGGCAGTAAGATTACCGCCTTGTGAAACATTTGAAAAATAGAGGCATTGAGGGCGCCGCCCTCAAACTCCCGCAAGGAGGGTAACCCTCCTTGACCTGTACTTGCCTCAGCCCTTACATGCGTATAACACATTATAGCATATATTTATATAAAAGTAAACATATTATATTATAAATAATGTAATATGAATTATTTGTCGCGTCCTCATCTCCGGTTCCCCGCATTGTTGACTTTTTGCCAGATTACGGGTATCATATGCAGGTGGGTTGCAACACATACCGCAATCGGCACAGAGGAGGCAACTAATGGAAAATGAAAAAGGGTTACAGGTGGACATCGCTAATTTTATTGATTTCATAAAGTCTTCTTTTAACGCAACTCTCGAAAATATATATGAAATACAAGAATTAAGCGAAAAAGTCCTTGCGGAGATATCCAAAAATGAAAAAATAATCCACGATGATACAGAAAAGGCCCTAAAGGACTTTCTCGACACTTCGAGAAAAAGCAGGGAAGAATTCAGAAACGTAATGGAAAACAGTTTCAAGCAATTAGAGGGTATATTCAGAAAGGGATGCTCGTGAAGAAGGGGTATTTTGGAGGTTATGGTGGTCGCTATGTGCCGGAAACGCTTATCCCCGCCCTTGAGGAGCTATATGGCGCATTTAGAGCACTTAAAGCCGACGCAGGGTTTCAGGCACGGCTGCGCCAGCTCAACGCCGATTACATTGGACGTCCAACCCCGCTTTATTTCGCTGAAAAATTAACCGCTCAACTATCCGGTGCCCGCATTTATCTGAAACGCGAGGACCTCGCACACACAGGCGCCCACAAGATCAATAACGCCGTAGGGCAGGCGTTAATGGCAGTGAAGATGGGTAAAAAGAGATTGATTGCCGAGACCGGCGCCGGGCAGCACGGCGTTGCCACAGCCACAGCCGCCGCGCTGTTTGGCCTGGAATGCGAAATCTACATGGGTTCTGTTGACGCAAAAAGGCAATCACTAAATGTATTCAGGATGAAACTACTTGGGGCGAAAGTTACAGAGGTACACTTAGGCTCACAGACGCTTAAAGACGCGATAAACGAAGCACTAAGGGACTGGACAGCCAATGTCTCTACAACACATTATGTGATGGGCACGGTTTTTGGCCCCCATCCCTATCCAACAATAGTCAGGGAGTTTCAATCAATAATAGGGAAGGAGGCAAAGCGGCAAATCCTGAAGGCTGAGGGACGACTACCGGATTGTCTGATTGCCTGCGTAGGCGGTGGAAGCAACGCAATGGGTCTGTTCCATGCCTTTTTGACTGATAAGCGGGCAGGAAATATTAAATTCATCGGCGTTGAGGCCGGTGGAGAGGGAATCAATACAGGCAGACACGCCGCTCGTTTTGCCGGTGGTAGCACGGGAGTTCTTCAGGGCACCAAGAGTTATCTGCTTCAGGACAACGACGGCAATGTCCTCGGCACGCATTCAGTATCCGCCGGCCTTGACTATGCCTCAGTAGGCCCTGAACACGCGTGGCTACATGACATTAATGCCGTCAAATACACATACGCAACTGACAAAGAGGCACTCAGCGCATTTGAAACCCTCGCACGCACAGAGGGCATAATCCCAGCCCTTGAGTCATCCCACGCAGTAGCGGAGGCAATAAAAATCGTACCGCAATTGCCTGAATCATCAATTGTCATAATAAACCTCTCCGGCAGAGGCGACAAAGACGTAGAACAAGTGGCGAAAATACAGGGGTGATAGGACAGCGACCGCTTTACTCCCCCCGCCCGCAGCATTTTTTGAACTTCTTGCCGCTTCCGCATGAGCACGGGTCGTTTCTGCCCGTTTTCTTGCCCTTTCTTATTACCTGTACGCTCTCGGCGTCACTTCTGTTATAGAACACCTGCTGTCTCTTAGGGGCAGCCACCACCGCCGGCATCGCCTCCCCCTCCGCGTGTATCTGTATGTGGAACATGCGGCTCAGGAACTCCGACGTTATCCTGTATGTCATATCCGCAAACATGTCAAACGCCTCTTTCTTGTACTCAACCAGCGGGTCCTTTTGCCCATATCCCCTCAGGCCTATGCCCTCTTTCAGGTGGTCCATCGCCAGCAGGTGGTCCTTCCACTGCGTGTCAAGTATTTGCAGCAACGTCTGCTTCTCAAGGTAGCGTATCAAATCCGGCGATGTGTTTTTCTCCTTCTCTTCATAGTGCCGCTGCGCTATCTCAAGTAGTTTCTCCCTTATGATATTTAAATTGGCGGCCTCGCCAAGGGTTTCCTTTAAATAACTCCTCGGTACCTCAAATACGCCGTATGTCGAATCCCACAGGGCGTTCATGTCCCATTCCTCAGCATACGTATCTTCAGGGCAGTGTGCCGCTATCAGGTCTTCCACCGTGTCCTTTATCATGTCTGTTACCTTGTCTTTCAACGAGTCTGAACTAAGTATCTCCTTCCTGAACGAGTATATCTCCGTCCTCTGCTTGTTCATAACGTCGTCGTACTCAAGCAGGTGCTTTCTTATGTCGAAGTTGTGCGCCTCAACCTTTTTCTGCGCGTTGGCTATCGCCTTTGAGACCATCGAATTTTCAATCGGCACGTCGTCTTCCATCCCAAGGCGGCTCATCAGACCGGCTATCTTGTCAGAACCGAAGATTCTCATCAGGTCGTCCTCTAATGACAAATAGAATTTCGACAACCCCGGGTCCCCCTGCCTTCCAGAGCGTCCCCTCAACTGATTGTCTATTCTTCTGGCCTCATGCCGCTCCGTACCCAGTATATACAACCCGCCCGCCTCAATGACCTTGTCTTTCTCCTCGGCGCAGAGCTGTTCGGCTCTTGCGAGTGCGTCTTTGTACTGCTCCGGCGTGTAGTCCTTTATATCTCGCAGCATGTCGTGGGCTATCCCTTTAGGATTTCCTCCCAAGACGATGTCCGTCCCGCGTCCCGCCATGTTTGTCGCTATCGTTACGCCGCCATACCTGCCGGCCTGGGCGATTATCTCCGCCTCTTTTTCGTGATATTTCGCGTTTAACACGCTATGGGGTATTTTTGCCTTTTTAAGCTCCCTCGATAAAACCTCAGACTTCTCTATGGAAATTGTGCCCACCAGCACGGGCTGGCCTTTTTCGTGGCAGCCCAGTATGTCGGCCGTTACGGCGTTAAATTTTGCCTGCTCAGTCTTATATATGGAGTCCGGTTGGTCAACCCTTGACATGGGTTTATTCGTCGGGATTACCATCACATCGAGGTTATAAATCTTCCCGAATTCCTCCGCCTCTGTATCTGCCGTGCCGGTCATGCCGGCCAGTTTGTTGTACATCCTGAAGTAGTTCTGAAAGGTTATCGTGGCCAACGTTTGGTTTTCGCTTTCTATTTTTACGCCTTCTTTTGCCTCTATCGCCTGATGAAGGCCGTCTGACCAGCGCCGCCCGGGCATCAGACGCCCCGTGAACTCATCCACTATCAGCACCTCACCGTCAGAGATAACATAGTCAACGTCCCTTTTGTAGAGGTGGTGCGCCTTAAGGCCTTGCAGGACGTGATGCACGAGTTCTATGTTTATCGGGTCAAAGAGGTTATCCACCCCCAGCAATCTCTCGGCGTGTACTCCACCCTCTTCAGTAAGAATGGCGTTTTTTGTCTTTTCGTCTATCGTGAAATCAATGTTTATCTGTAATTTGGGGATTATCCTGTTTATATTGTAGTACTTGTCAGTGGATTCCTCAGACGGGCCTGAGATTATCAGGGGCGTTCTGGCCTCGTCAATAAGGATGCTGTCAACCTCGTCAACGATGGCATAGTTCAGCTCCCGCTGGACATAGTCCTGCAGCTCATACTTCATATTATCCCTTAGGTAGTCAAAGCCGAATTCGTTGTTTGTACCGTAAGTGATGTCGGCGCGATAGGCCTCCTGGCGCGAACACGGCCTAAGGTAATCATTCTTTTCGTATTCTGACTTAAACGCGGGGTCATAAAGAAACGAGCTGTCGTGCTGAATGACCCCTACGGAAAGTCCGAGGAAGTGATATATCGGCCCCATCCACTGCGTATCCCTTCGGGCCAGGTAATCATTCACCGTTACCACGTGAACGCCGCGTCCACCGAGGGCGTTGAGATATACGGGCAGAGTTGCAACAAGTGTCTTGCCCTCTCCTGTTTTCATCTCGGCAATCGTCCCGTGGTGCAGCACCATGCCGCCAATAAGCTGTACATCAAAGTGTCTCATACCCACCGTACGCCGCGATACCTCTCTGACTACCGCAAAGGCCTCGTTCAGCAAGGAATCCAGCGTCTCGCCCCTATCTCCATTATTAAGAAGGCGTTCATTAAACTCCACAGTCTTAGCCCGCAGCTCATCGTCTGTCTTTGAGGCAATGCCTGCCTCAAGTGCGTTTATCTCATCCACAAGCGGGAATAGTTTCTTCAGCTCCCGCTCGTTCTTTGTGCCAAATATCTTACTCAGAATCGCGTTTAACATTTATTTTTCCCTCTTCGCAGAAAATACATTATCATAGCCCATTATAGAAAACCCCTGATTGTACCATAATCCACTGTCTTTGCAACATCAGCCAGCGTATTATAATCTATTGTATCAAGAAAAGGCACGGTGGCTATTATCGGCACGGCGGTCAACCGCCTTATCAGGCCGATATTCGTGTTTACCGACATGTCACGAACGCTGGTTGTATTGTTAAAAACTAGTCCTGCAACGGTGATTGCCTTGTTTTTCATATATTCCAGCGAAAGAAGCGTGTGGTTGATAGTCCCAAGCCTGTTGGACGAGACGAGGATGACCGGCAGGTTGAGTTTTTTTATCAGGTCAGAGGCGAAGAATGTCTCCGTAATCGGCACGAGCAAGCCCCCGATGCCCTCTACGATTGCCACAGAGGAGTTGTCTATACAGTCGAAGGATTTATATATTTCAGCGATGTCTATCGTCGTGTTTTCGGCAGTGGCCGCCGCCAGAGGGGCAAGCGGATGAGCGAATCTAATAGGGGTTATTACTTTGAGGTCTTCGGTTGAACCTGTAATTGTCTTTAAGAAAAGGCCGTCTTTGGGAATTAGTGTGTTATTAACATCGGCGCAGCCGGTCTCAATTGGCTTTCTTACTGTTACATTAAAACCCTTTTCTATGAGCGCAACGGCCATGAGGGCGCTGACAACGGTCTTGCCCACGCCGGTGTCCGTGCCTGTGACGAAAAACCCCCTCATATCAACACCGGCTGTCCAGCATAAAGAACTGTCCTGTGACAGTTTTAGTATTAAGTATAAATAAGATCAACTCAGCGGCCTCCTCCACGTCAGACAGCGTGTTGAGTGCGCTGTCCGCTCTGGCAGCCGCAAGGGCCTTTGGATTAGCCAGCCCCATCGGCGTCCCGCAATAGCCCGGCATTACGGCGTTTACTCTGATGTTGTGCGGGGCCAATTCCCTTGCCAGTGACAACGTAAGGCCAAACAGGGCGGACTTTGAGGCGCTATAGGCACATTGCCCGACTGTGCCACTGACTGCCGAGCGTGAAGATATTGTTATTATATGCCCGCCATGTGCCATTAACGGCAGCATCGCCCTAATAACCCTGAAACAACCGCTCAGGTTTACTGCTATCACCTCGTCCCATTGCCTCTCATTGTATGTGATTAATAACCCGTCGGCGGCAATGCCGGCGGCGTTGATAACATGGTCAATTGTGCCGTATTGGGCCTTTATCATTTTTGAGAGGTCTTCTATGCCGCTTCCTTTCGTTATATCGGCCCGCACGGGGCGTACGCGTGAGGCGTGTTCTCTAAAATGGTCAAGAAATTTTTCGTCTGCGGTGTTATAGTGGGCGATGACTTCATAGTTGTGTTGAAGGAGTTTCAGGCAGACTGCCCTGCCAATTCCTCCTGATGCCCCTGTGACCAGAGCAACGCTCATTTACGGGCCTCAGCCAGGGCATTGGCGAGGTGGGCAATATCCTCTTGTTCATGGGAGGCCGAAATAGAAATCCGCAGTCGTGGCGTTTTCACTGTCGGTGGCCTGATAGCAGGGACATATATCCCCATCTCAAGCAAACGCCCTGAAATGCGTAAGGTCTCAACCGTCGAATCAAGCATAATGGGAATAATTGGCGTCAAATCCATTGAGACAGAGAATCCCTCTGACAGAAGCATACGGCGGCAGGCGGTGATATTCCCCCTGAGTCTAGAGATTAGCTCCGGGTGGGCCACGATGTAATCAATTGCCGCAAGGGACGCCGCGGCCGCGGAGGCGGGCAGGGCGGTTGAGTATATGAGAGAACGAGCGGTGTTAAATAAATAATCAATTACCGCCTCTGAGGCGGCAACAAACCCTCCGACTGAGCCGAGGGACTTGGAGTATGTCCCCATTTGGATTATATTATTGTTCGGCGTTACGTTAAAATGCGCCAGTGCGCCTTTGCCGTTTCCAAGGACACCGGTTGCGTGTGCGTCGTCAACATAGAGAAGCGCGTCATATTTTCTGCACAACATATCCAGATTATAAATATCGGAGACATCGCCGTCCATGCTGAAGACCGATTCGGTGATGACAAATATATTGGGGGGATTTTGAGATTTACGAAGCAGCGTCTCAAGGTGGTTAAGGTCGTTGTGTCTATATATATATTTTTTTGCGGCACTAAGCCTGCAGCCGTCTACGATACTGGCGTGGTTTAGCTCATCGCTGAAGATGGCGCAGTGGGCATCTGTCAGGGCGGGGATAGCCCCGGTGTTTGCGGCGTAGCCGGAGTTAAACATAACGGCCTTGGCGGTGCCTTTGAATGAGGCGGTCTTGTCTTCCAGCATGGCATGAAGCGAGGTGCCTCCACTTAGGAGACGTGACGCCCCCGCGCCGTGCCCTAAGTCTGAGAGGGCATTTTGTGCCGCCCTTACAATCACCGGGTTTGAGGCAAGGCCTAGGTAGTCGTTTGAGGAGAAATTCAGAAACTCACGGCCAGCAATAGTAATCGTCCTGCCCGTGCGGCAGTCTCTGTCTTTTACCGTCCTAAGAAGGTCATGCGCCCTAAGTTGTTCTATTTTATCGTAGTAGTCCATTGGCCGCCGCGCACCGCCGATGCAGACGCGCTATAATCAGAAACATAACACGAATTTTCTGGATAAATCAATCTTCAGGTAAAAAAGTCAGGGCAAACGCGCTATGATGGTATATCATTTCTTTTTCTGTCATTCCTGCGAAAGCAGGGCTCGTACGCCTGCGAGTGTGGGTAGTCAGAGGGGTAGGAAGCCCCCTATTAGGTTTAAACTTCTAAGTAACGCGGGGTCTGCGTCGTGAAATAGGGTATTTGCGTGATAATAAAGACGAAAGGGAAGTGGAACGCGCCCCACTTCCCTTTCGTACTATGTTGCCGACTTTCTACTGGAGACTTTCTTTTATGACAAGCACTGAACAGTGTGAAAGGGCAACCACCCTTTCCGCAACGCTGCCCATCAGAAGCCTGTTTATACCGGTTCTTCCATGTGTGCCCATGAGAATGACATTTATGTCCAGCTCCTTCGCCTTATTAACTATAAACTCGTAGGGATTGCCCACACCGGTAACGGTAACGGCGTTGACCCCCGCCACCCCTGCCGCGGTTTTCACCCGTGCGACTATGCCCTGCGCCTCGGAGAGCCTCGTATCGCTTTGCGCAACTGAAAGCACTGTGAGAGATTTGACCTGCGGGCATCTTTTTGCCATATTTATGGCCTCTTTCTCCGCTGAGGCGCTAAAGGACGAGCCGTCGGTTGCCAGCATAACCCTCTCTCCTTTAACTTCGGCGTCTTTGGGCACTACCAACACCTTACACGGGGCATAGGCAATTATCTTTGCCGTAACACTGCCCATCAGCATCCTCTTCAGACCGGTCATCCCCCGCCTTCCCATTATTATTACGTCGCTTCTTTTTTCGTAGGACTCTTCGATTATCCCTTCAAAGGTGTCATCTGTCCTTCTTATGACGATATCAAGCTCGACGTTTTCCTCGGCGGCCAGTTCCCTTATGTCATCGAAATATTTCGTGAGTCTGCTGTCTATATGCTCGACAAAGGTCATTCCACCGCTTTCATAGCCGCCGCTCAATCCATTCACATACAGCAGCGTGAGCTTGATGCCGCAGGATTTGGCTAACAAGAGTGCCTCTTTTATTGCCCCTTCGCTGTATTGCGAACCATCTGTTGCAAGAAGCAGGGATTTTAATTCCCCCATGAGCTGCGTCTTGTACATTATATCCATTTTTGAGACTTCCGTCATTTTCATTCTTGAGACTTCAGTTGCTACCATGATTATCGCCCTCCGGATACAGTCTGTTGTTTTACGGCCAACTTGAGATTAAGCTGGTGCTCGGCGATTAAGCCCTTAATTATGGCCTTAAGTATGATAAATGCGCCAATAAGGAGGGCCAGAATCATTATCGCAAAACTCGTGCTCTTCAACATCTTGACCATACTGTCGCCAAGCGGACTAATCACCCCAAGCTGTGCCAGATATACAGGTATCATAAGCCCGCGGCTGAATAACACTATCATCATAATGGTGGCCATGACCACCTTAATCATAAACGGCTTGACGTAGGTCGTGCCAATAGCCCCAAGCTGAATGCCAAACAGTGAGCCGCCAAGTATCAGCATGGCAAGCCTGATATCAACGAGGCCGTGCAGGGCATATTTCAATGACCCCCCCACACCCATGACAAAGGCTATTACCAGCTCTGTGGCGGAGGCCATCAGTCCAGGCGCGCCCAGTACATACATCATCGAAGGTACGCCGACAAAGCCGCCTACCGCAATAGTGGCCGCCAGTATTCCAGTGGCAAACCCCAGCGGTATAGTAAACAACACGGAGATTCGCGCGTTTAATGATTTAAAGTACACCATCGTTCCGGGTATGTGGATAGACTGTACCCAGCGTGCTAATGCGGTTACTTTTTCCTCTTCGTTTGTGGTCTGATTTTTGTAGCTCCTCAGTACGTCTTTGAGGATTATAGAGCCAACTATACCAAGTACCACGACAAAGGCCACGCTTACATAGAGGTTTGAGCCGGCGTCGCCAAAGGCATGTTTAATCTTCTCCTGAATGCTGGCCCCGTAAAGCACCCCCGCCTCGCCTGAGATACCCATGATTACCCCTAATTTAACATCCACCTGGCCGTACCTGTAACGCTTTATTGCGCCAATGAGGGCCTTAGGAAACTTGTGGCACATGTTGCTTGCAACGGCAACGAGACCCGGAACTCCAAGGCTCATCATCGCGGGCGTTAAGACAAAGGCGCCACCCGAACCAATAAACCCGCTTACTAATCCCCCGATAAACCCCACTATAAACAGATACACCGCAGTAGTCGTCGTTAAGTCTATAAAATTTGAAGCTTGTGTTGCTATATCATGCATGGTTATATCACCTCTTCTCTTTTTTTGCCGAGATACCAATGATATCCCAGAAATTGCCGGTAAAATTACCGTGTACGAACGAAAACAAAAACGCCGTGGCAATTGGAAGGAGCGCGAAGTAGCCTCCCTTTGCAAAAACCTCGTTTAATACGTGTTGTTCCGTAAACAGTATCGTGTAAAGTACCAGAGAAACAATTCCTAAAACAATAGCCTTGCCGTAGTGCTTTTTCCTGAATTTGTCGATGTTTCCTGCCATGATTTCTCTCCTTTTAAGTTAGATTTGTTATTTTTGTATAATCCCGGCTTTTACCAAAACCAATGGGCAACTAATGTTCTTCCATGTGTCTGACATTCCTTTTTCCTTTCTCTTATGATCTACAACGGCCTCCTCAGGGGACTCCATTATCACGCACAAGACGTCGTTGTTGACTTTGGCATAGTCCAGCACCGATTGCTTCAGCGTGCCGCTTCCCCGTGTGAAGGTATAATTAATGCCCTCGGCCTTCAGCTCATCGAAAAAATGCTCGACAATCGGGTCAGTATTCGTTCCCTCAGAGACATACAGAATATCAAGCGTGGCCTTGACTCTCTTACATGTGTTGATTGCGTAAGTCAGGGTCTTCCTTTCTATCTCCGATTCCTTAACGGCAAGGAGAATGTTCCGTTTTTCGTTCATTAACTCCCTTGCGTAGTCGTGGTCGCCTGCCTCGGCAAACGTGATTGCCGAAAAAATGTTATCAAGTTTCTTGCCTAGTTTACCCATACTTATTAACCTCCTTTCTGTTTTATGCTGTTTGTTAACTATCTTCATATATATCAAGGAACGTGCCAACCAGATAACTACTTGATAATAAACGATTATTGTAAGATTGCTGATATGTATGATGTGTTGCAAAATGAAACGCCGCAATCACGATACCATATTTTACTGGTAAAAACCTGTTGCATAAAAAGAGTCTGATGTTGCATAATGCAACTGGAGGGCCTAATGGTTAATTTTCAAACGAGCATCAGAAAAAAGATAATCTTTGGCTACGTTGTCGTGCTCATTATGATAGTAGGATTTTCGTTATTTGCGTTTATAGAAATGGAATACATGGAGAGAAAGATCCTGTTCGGTGAGGTAATAAACGAATTTTTCGATGTGACACTTGAGATGAGGAGGTTTGAGAAGAATTATTTTTTATATGGTTTAGAAGATGACTTCAATGAAAACATTCGATACATTAACAAGGCACTCGAAATATTCAACGGGAATACCGGCGCTTTCGGTGATGCTTCATACAGCACAGAGGCGGCGCAGATAACCGAAAAACTTCTGAAATATCAGCGCATGATAACAGAGTATAGGCAGGCAACAAGAGAATCGGCTCTGACTGATGCCCGAATGGAAAACAAACGAAATCAAATAAGGGCAGTTGGCAAGGATATAACGGGCAGCGCGGAGAAAATCTCACAGAAAGAACGGGAGATATTGCGAAAGGTGTTATCGAACTCAAGGCGGATTCTCATTATATCCATCTTAACTCTTACAATTTTAGGGCTTCTGGTCGGGCAGGTCTTATCTAAAATAGTGGTGAGGCCGCTAAAGCAGATTCAGGATAGCCTGAGACTAATTTCTGAAGGCGGGTTTGAGCAGATTGTTATAAATTCCAAAGATATGGAGGCGGTGTCTCTTGCAAACGCCTTTAATAATATGTTACACGAGATGGAGCTTAGGAGGAGGTATTTAATACAGTCCGAGAAACTGGCCTCGCTTGGAACACTTCTTTCAGGCGTGGCACATGAGCTGAACAACCCGTTGTCGAATATATCGTCGTCGTGCCAGATTTTAATCGAGGAAATAGAGGAAGGAGGCATAGAATACAAAAGGGAGCTGCTATCGAGCATTGATAGCCAAACTAACAGGGCACGCAACATTGTGCGCTCCTTGCTGGATTTCGCAAAAGACAGGCTTTTTGAAAAGGACATCATAAACCTTGACGTACTGCTGCAGGAGACAATTCGGTTCATAAGAGGGCAGCAGCCGTCGAATATTAAGATAAATCTTGATATTCCTGAAGATACCACAATCTATGCGGATAAACAGAGGATACAGCAGGTATTTTTGAATCTTATTAAAAATGGTGTCGATGCGATAGAAGCCGAAGGGGAAATATCCATAACGGCAAGGACAATCATGCATCCTGACAAATGTATGAAGGGAATTGAGCATTGTTTTACACTTCAGGGGAGGTGTTCCGCAATGCCGTCTGCGGTTGACGTAATGGTCAAAGATACCGGCTCAGGGATGAACGGCGAGATATTAAAATCCATTTTTGACCCGTTTTTTACTACAAAAGAAGTGGGCAAAGGCTCAGGCTTAGGCCTGTTTATAGTGAATGAGATAATTGAGGAACACGGCGGCTGTATAGCGGTCTCAAGTGAGCCTGGCAAGGGTACATCTTTTTTGATCAGATTACCCGGTGGGCATCAAAGTTCTTAGGATGGACAAAAATGAATAGTAAGGCAAAGATATTAATAGTTGACGATGAAAAGATAGCCCTTCAAAATCTTGAGCACGTTATGAACAAGGAAGGCTATGAGGTAGTAAGCACACAAAGCGGCGCCAGTGCCATTAAATATCTTGAAACTCAGGATTTCGATGTAGTGCTTACGGATTTAAAGATGGAGAAAATCGATGGAACGCAAGTACTAAAAAGGTGCAAGGAGCTTCATCCCGATACCGAGGTGATAATGATAACCGGGTTTGCCACGCTTGAATCGGCAGTAAATACAATGAAACAAGGCGCATTTTACTATATCGCAAAACCATTCCGGCTTGAAGAGGTGCGAAAGGTAACGAAAGAGGCCGCGGAGAAAGTCGCACTGAAAAAAGAAAACAGGCAGCTCAGAGAACTTGTCGAGGCATACCAGGGAAAGGTAAAAATAATCACACAAAACAAGGTCATGTTAAACCTGTTAGAGACAGCAAGACAGATTGCCCCTACGGATTGCAGCATAATCATACGCGGCGAAAGCGGCACAGGCAAGGAATTGCTGGTAAAATATATTCACTATAACAGCAGGAGGACAAACGGACCTTTTTTTGCTATTAATTGCGGGGCATTCTCGGACGAACTCCTCACAAATGAGCTGTTCGGCCACGAAAAAGGTGCCTTCACGGGTGCTTTGGCACAGAAAAAGGGGCTGATAGAGGTAGCGTCGGGCGGTACGTTGTTCCTTGACGAGGTGACGGAGATGACCCCTGCAATGCAGGTCAAACTCCTGAGGGTTCTTCAGGAGCGGGAAATGCTGAGGGTGGGCGGGACAGAGCCGATAACAGTTGATGTCAGAATTGTTTCGGCATCGAACAAGGGCATAAAAGAATCTATAAATAGCGGAAAATTCAGAAGTGACCTCTATTTCAGGTTAAATGTCGTTACCATGCGCATACCGCCACTTGCCGAAAGAAAGGACGATATTGCGCTGTTGAGTTACCATTTTTTAAAGAAATACGCCACACTGATGAAAAAAGACGTGGAAGAGGTATCGAAAGAGGTGCTGGATGTCCTTGAGAGTTACGATTTCCCGGGTAACGTCAGAGAACTCGAAAATATAATCGAACGCGGTGTAGCGCTCTCAAACGGCAAGTCAATAGAGGCCGTCCATCTCTCAGATGACTTGAGGGAGCTAAACATAAGGACATTCAGACGAAAAGACGGCAACATCCCCACATTAGAAGAACAGGAACGTACATACATCAAATGGGTGCTGAACGAGGCAAAAGGTAACAAGTCAGGAGCGGCAAAAATACTTGGTATAGACAGGGTATCACTCTGGAGAAAGCTGGCGAAGTACGGCCTGGACGAGGAAATGACTTAAATTAATCGCTTACTATACACTAATTCATGGCTATTTCAAGTACACTTGCCGAAAACTATACAATTAAACAATCGGGATAGATATGACTATGGAGACTATGATAATTCAAGGCTGTAACAATACATATACTTTTGGATGGAATTGAATGAAGTGGCTTCTTCGCATATTTGGAATAGTTGCAATATTCATTGGAACTTTTTTACTGATAGGTATCATTATGAATGTTCTCAAACCTTTACAGATTCTGCCTATAGACCCTATTAATCTTATTGGAGTAACCATATCTCTTATCCCCATTGCTATGGGAATATACCTCTTGCTATATGATACTTTAAAAGGTAAAAATAGCGTCTATGAACAGCACGCACCAGGTATATCTATATGGCTTAAAGCATGGCGCCACATAAAAGAAATCCAATGGAAAGAAATTTTTGTATTGGAAAATTGGAAACGTTACTCTTGGCAAACATTCACAGGAATTGTCTGTGATGAAAAGCAGCTCCCGCCGTTTATCTTCCCAATTTTTTTATTCTACGTCATAGGCGGTTGTATCATTAGTTTTATAGATTCCTTTTTATTAGAAGAATTTCCCGTATACAATAGATATGATATTTTTCATCTGAGCATATATGTTACACTTTTAGTGGCGGCTATTTTTTTTAGATTTGTTTACATAAATCGTAAAGGATTGGGGGTCAAATCAGCGCAATGGATTCGCTCGGTCATTATGTTCTTTTTTATTGTCGCTCCGTTGTATCCGTATCTTTCATTTTTTAATTCCGTGGGACAACAGGGCAGAATAATTGTTTACTCGGGACCAGTTTTAAAAAAATTTGCAAACTACAAGAAAGTTAGTGGCACCGTTGTCGGAGCCAGGAACTTAATCGATGGGGTTATAATTTTTCTTTGTAAGTTTGGGGAGGAATTTTTAACGTCAGACCATTATTACGTTACGATTATGGACACCTCTTTGAATAAGACGGTCTATTTAGAGGTTGATCAAAATCAATACAAGGATATCCATATCAACTCCACATTCACCAAATCAATGCGACAGGGTCGGTTTGGTATTCCTTATAGATGGCGGATGTGAGCGCTACCGATTCCGGTGATAGCAGAACACACCTGATAAACACTGCGGGCGCTACCCTCAGACTCCCGCAAGGCCGACAAGGAGGGTAACCCTCCTTGCCCTCGTAAATTACAGTGTTTTCGTTACTAGTATTGAACACATTGCCAGGGCTACTACCCTTTCGGCCACGCTTCCCATCAGAAGCCTCTCTAATCCCGTTCTTCCATGTGTTCCCATTATAATTATGTCCCTGTCCGTCTCCATCGACGCGTTTACTATTGCCTTATATGGTTCGCCTTTCAGTGCCAGCGTGTCAACCTTTACACCAGCTTTCTCAGCCACCTCCCGTACTTTTGCAAGATTCCTCTGTACCTCGGCTACCCTATCCTCGCTCTTTGCCACCGATACAGCCAAAAAGTTCTTTACAAACGGGCACCTCTTCGCCATCATAATAGCCTCTGCCTGTGCCGCTTCGCTGTATTTAGAGCCGTCAGTGGCAAGCATTATGTTCTCCCCCTTTATCTCGGTATCCTTTGGCACAACCAACACCTTACAAGGAGCATAGGCTATAGCCTTTGCCGTCTGGCTTCCCAACATCAGTTTCTTTAGTCCGGTATTTCCCCTTCTTCCCATTACTATTATGTCGGCCTTTGTTTTCTTTGCCTCGTCTATTATGGTTTCATACGCCTGCGTTGATCTTCTTACCACTATGTCGCATTCGACATTTTGTTCCGCTGCGGCTGTTCTGATCATGTCGAAGTGTTCCGCGGCCTTCTTTTCAATCTCGTCGACATACTTAAGGCCCTCAGTCTCGAATTCAGAATTATATTCCAGTACCCGTAATACAGTTAATACCGTCTTGCAAGCCCGCGCAAAATTTATCGCCTCTTTTATCGCGCCGCCGCTGTACTCGGAGCCGTCCGTAGCCAATAGTATCGACTCCAACTCTCCCATTAGATTCATTCTATATTTATCTTCGTTCACTTTAGTGTCCTCCCGATTTCAATATTCCTGAGGCTGCTAAAATCAAAACCGTGACCTCCAACGTGGCTATCAAGGCATATACATAGTCCTTTTTTCTTATCAGAATCGGTATTATAGCAAGGAAACACACTATTGTCACGCCTCCCAAAAACGCCACACCGAGGAAGTTCAAAAAATCTCCCTTATTCAGCATCGTAAGCCATGTCCATCCTGGATGAATGCCCGTCTTATGCAAATAATCATGCACCGACATACTCCATAATTTCGGCAAATCATCTACGGGTACAAAAGGGGACAATATTCCTAACGCGTAAATGGCAAACGATATAAGGAGCATTGCCATCCCTATTTTCATGCCATAACTCAACAATCTCGCGTATCTTAACTGCTCTTCGGTTGCTACAACTTTCTTTTCCATATATAGCTCCTTTTTAAAATTAGTTCCAGATACCGAGTCCCTTTAACAAAGCCCTTGAGCCGGCAAAAAACAGCATTATTATTACTATATATCGCACTGCCGCCGGTTTAGTCTTTGCCAGAATCTTTACCCCCACCATCGAGCCAAGCATTATGCCGATAATTGATGGTACCACCATCATCGGCAGCACAGCGCCATTATTTACATATATCCACGCCGCCGACGTATCCGTTATAGACAAAAGAAATTTGCTCGACGACACCGCTACCTTTAACGGCGCGCCCATCAGGAGATTTAACACCGGGACGTTTGCCCATCCCGCTCCCAGGCCAAACATACCGGCCATTACCCCTATTATTATAAACAATGCCAACCCCAACGGCGTCCTGTGAACCTTCCAGTTTATGTCCTCACCCGTTGAAACCTCGTGATATATCCCGT
>JADFYL010000027.1:22764-25035 GCA_015233045.1 Nitrospirota bacterium
GCCTATCATTGCCCCTACTATAGCGCAAGCCGAGGCTATTAAACCCACAGGCAATGCTAATCTAAGATTGGCCATTCCCTTTTTTAGCAATCCCGGCCCTGCCGCCAACGCCCCGGCAAGCGCTACCAATAACCCCGCCCCTCTTACAAAATCCAGGTGAAATGGAAAAAACCCGCCCACTATAGGCACAAACAAAACCCCGCCGCCAACACCGCCTAACACCGCCACCACTCCCAACACAAACGTCAATACGAACAGGCTTAACGGCCATATCCACCACGGTACATTGCTGGCCTTTCCGACTAACTCCTTGACCGGTGCCTCCGCAAATGCCATTGAACATAGCCCTGCTACTATTATTGCCGCAATGACCACTACTGCAACCCTCTTGAGAACTGGCATCTCAACCCTCCATTTTTCATCGATTTTGCTAATATTGTGTTTCGTAATCCCTCATTTCAATCTTTTATGCTGCGACCCATCTTATGCTGCGACCCTGCATTCATTGCAGATATGAAATTTACCTGAATTCATTGACATATGTCAACTGTATATATATTTTTTCAGCGATTTTGCTATGTAAGTTTAATTACAAAAGAGGATAAGGCCCCATGTCTTCCGGCACAAGGCCCGTTAACACCGTTAATTCCATTGAAACTATGTTTCTTGCCTAATATGGCAGCGGCGGCATTGGCAGTGGCATCGGCGGCTGAGGAACCGGAGCTGGCTGATATGCCGGAGCTGGCTGATATACCGTATGTTGGCGCTTCCACCTATGATGCCGATGCCTCCTCGCCAATAATACAGGATTACCGTTGTCAATCGGTGTAAACCCTGCGTCTGCGACATACATAGCATTGCCGGCCAAAAGCGCCCCGGACATAGATTCTCCAGCCGGGACAATCGACAGATCAGGTATATTCATGGCGCCGGCATTGCCTGATGACAGACCGGACAATAATAATGCAAAGACTGCCAGCAACAATACAATCTTATAGTTCATATTTATCACCTCCTTTTCCACCAAATGGATAATATCGTCTGACCGATGTACTCCATAGTGTCCTATAATCACATGAATGAATTATAAAATCAATCGGTGGAAGGCCGGTTTATAGATGGGTAATCGAGGACACGGCAGGAAAATTACCTATGCCCGCAAAAACGGAGCCGATATATAATAATTCTTGATAAAAGGCCAAATCAATGTTGTATAATTATGCTGTATGTCAACAACCTTTTTGCCAGGATGAAGACGTCCGAGTTTTTATTCGACCTCCCCGAAGAGCTGATAGCCCAGTATCCGCCCTCTGAGAGAGAGAAATCCAGGCTTATGGTGGTCCACAGGGACAGCTCGATCGAACACAGGCAGTTTGAAGACATCACGGATTACTTTAGTGCCGGTGATTTGCTTATTCTGAACAATACGAAGGTCCTCCCCGTCAGGCTCACCGGGAAGACCGAGGCCGGTAAAAAAGCCTTCGACCTGCTTATCGCGGAAAAAAAAGATTCGGGCGCTTATCGAATCCTCTCGAAGGGGAGATACACCGGCCGGGTATTTTTTTCTGAGGACTTCTCGGCGGATATCTCGGATGGGAAGGAGGCGATATTCCACCACGGCGGCACGCTTGAGGGCCAACTCCAAAGATTCGGACTTATGCCCCTGCCCCCATATATCAAAAGGGCGCCATGCAGTATGGACAGGGAGAGATACCAGACCGTGTATGCCGAGAAAGACGGCTCGATAGCCGCCCCTACCGCCGGGCTCCACTTTACACGCCCGATTCTGGACGCGCTAAGGCACAAGGGCGTCCTGGTCGAGGCCGTCACGCTTCATGTCGGCGAGGGGACATTCAAGCCTGTTAAGGCCGAATATGTCTCCGGGCACACGATGGACAGCGAACGATTTGAAATCGACACATCATTAATGGAATCAATAGAAAAGGCCAAAAAAAATGGTAAAAAGGCCGTCGCAGTCGGCACAACAACGACAAGGGCCATCGAGGCCTTGTCTTCGGGCAGTTTTAAGTTAATCGACTCCGGTGTGTCAATTGACGGCTGCCGGAGAATAACCGGCACTACGGACATTTTTATCTATCCCGGCTACGAATTTAAGGCGGCCTCCTCGATTATTACCAATTTTCACCTGCCACGCTCTACACCGGTGCTTCTCGCCTCGGCATTTGCCGGAAAGGATCTCCTCATGCGTGCTTATAAAGCGGCTATTGACGCCAAATATAGATTTTTCTCCTACGGGGATGTTATACTAAT
>JADFYL010000148.1 GCA_015233045.1 Nitrospirota bacterium
TGCTTCTGGCCGCCGGCGCACATGGAAAGAGATTTGCGCTGCCCAACTCAAGGATATTAATTCATCAGCCCATGGGAGGCTTCAGCGGCCAGGCCACAGACGTGGAAATCCACGCCAAAGAGATGCTGAAAATGAAAAACACGCTCAATAAAATACTCTCCCATCACACCGGACAGCATATGGACAAAATCCACGCAGACACCGACAGGGACTATTTCATGTCCGCGGAAGAGGCTAAACTCTATGGTCTGGTTGACGAGGTTATCGCCACAATAAAGACTGCCGATGATAAATAAAAAAACTCCGGCAATCGTGCTATAATATAGGTGTAAGTATTGTGTCGGCACAGTGGACACAGCGGCAGTAAATTGATGAGTATGGAGAGAAAACTAATGGCGAGAAAGAAAGATGAACAGTTGAAATGTTCATTCTGCGGCAAGCAACAGGGGGAAGTAAAGAAGTTGATAGCAGGCCCCTCGGTATACATTTGTGACGAGTGTGTTGATTTATGCAACGACATAATCGCAGAGGATATGAAAATGTCCTTCACGCAAAAAGGGCACAGCGGCGTACCGGCACCTGTGAAGATACATGCCTTTTTAAAGGATTATGTAATAGGCCAGGAGCTGGCCAAAAAGATAATCTCAGTTGCCGTCCACAATCACTACAAACGAATATACAGGCAGAAGGAAACCGATGTCGAACTCCAAAAGAGCAATATACTGCTTGCCGGCCCCACAGGCACTGGCAAGACTCTTCTTGCCCAAACGCTTGCGCGATACCTCGACGTGCCGTTTACGATAGCCGACGCGACTACCCTTACAGAGGCCGGTTATGTTGGCGAAGACGTAGAGAATATAATACTAAAACTCCTCCAGTCGGCGAACTTCGATATTGAAAGGGCGCAAAAGGGAATAGTCTATATAGACGAAATAGACAAGATAAGCCGGAAGTCTGACAATCCATCAATAACACGCGACGTCTCAGGAGAGGGAGTTCAACAGGCCCTGCTGAAAATTATCGAAGGCACAATTGCCAATGTCCCCCCGCAAGGCGGCAGAAAACACCCCCATCAGGAGTACCTGCAGGTGGATACCACTAATATATTATTTATCTGCGGCGGGGCGTTTAACGGCCTTGATGAGATTATCGAACAGCGTATAGGTAAAAAAACCGTAGGATTTGGGGCCGAACTGTATAGTAAGAAAAAGAAAGAGAAGATACTGACGCTGGTAAGCCCTGAGGACCTGACCAAATATGGGTTGATTCCTGAGCTGGTCGGCAGATTGCCCGTCATAGCCACCCTTGAGGCGCTCAACGAAGATGCGCTCGTGCAGATTCTCGTAGAGCCGAAAAACGCCTTGACTAAGCAGTACGAAAAACTCCTGCACTTCGACAACGTAAGGCTGAAATTTACGGATAACGCCCTGCGCGCTATCGCAAAGAAGGCAATCACCAGAAAGACCGGGGCGCGCGGCCTCAGATCAATACTCGAAGAGGTCATGCTCGACGTGATGTACGAGATCCCTTCCCAAAATGGAATCAAGGAATGTATCATCAACGAGGAGACCATCGTTAATAACGTCAAACCGCTCCTTATCTACGAAAAACAAGTAGAATCAGCATAAGTAAAAGGGGAAGGGGCTACCCCCCTTCCCTCTTTGTTTATAACCCGCTTACACATTTCCTCAACCGCAGTTCCTCAAATAAGGATATGAATTACTAAATAGGAATGAAATTTCCTGTGTCATCCTCCCAACTGCCCGTAAACTCGACATATAGTTTCTGGCACGATGTTTGCATTGATACATAGTGCAGTAGGACAGGATGTGAAAGTGCGAAGCAAGCGTAAAACATACAAATAATTTAAAAGGAGGTGTGACGGATGAAGAAAATTTTTGCGATGGTATTTTGTTTGGCAATGCTGGTGTCTTTCGGCACCGTGTCGTTTGCGGCCGATACCGCTCCTGCAGCGGGAGCACCCGCGGTGGAAGCCCCCAAAACTGATGACGCAACTACGGTGAAGAAGGCCAAAAAAGCCAAGAAGAAGAAAAAGGCCAAGAAAGCCAAGAAAGCCGCTGAGGAAGCGCCAGTTCCTGCGCCAGCTCAGTAGTCGTAATAAATAAACTAACGAACTAAAGGAGAAGACATGAAGAAACTGATGACCGTTTTAGTAGCAGCGCTGTTCGCATTATCAATCACAGGCGCAGTGTTTGCGGAAGACAAGGCCCCTGCCGCATCCGCGTCCCCTTCCCCCGCCCCTAAGGCAGCCGAGAAGAAAGATGAGAAGAAGGCACCAGAGCATAAGGCAGCCGAGAAGAAAGACGAGAAGAAAGACGAGAAGAAGGCAGACGCACCTAAATAAGTATCTGACGATTCTATATAGAAAAAGGCAAGGGTTTATTAATCCTTGCCTTTTCTTATTTTCCTCTAACTCCGCTCAACACGTCTTTGTCATAACATCTTCGGCGGCACGGTAATTTTGTTCTAACGAGTAAAACAAGTTATCATGGGAAGTTGCAATGATTTCCAGACTGTTCTTTTCTTTGTCTGTCATTCCGGCTTGTCCGGAATCTGTCCTTATACCTCAGAATAGGCAAAATCATTATGAAACAACCATTTAAGGGAAGATTCCAGACAAGCCGGAATGACGGAAAGGGACAATGATGACAGCAATCTAAGCAGCTACCGCTTACTTATTATCCTAAAAAAAGCAGTTCAATTCAATATAATGAGGAAATTCAGGCTGTTATGAACAAAAACCACTCACCCGAAAGTAGGCAAAAAGTACTGCTCCGCAGACGCCTAATTCCCTTGTAAAACAAGGCTATAAGCCAGTCTTTGTGATTTTCAACTGCCGTTTTTAGGATTATGGAGAACAAATTTACCGTGATCTTCGGCGGTATTTCTATTAATGCCGCAAATAGTATAATATACCGTGGGTACGCTCAAATGAACATTAAGGAGAATGTGAATGAAAAACGTGGAAATGGCTCTTGAAGGGAATATTTTAACAATAAAAGTAGATATCTCTAAGGAATTCGGACTGTCGTCGTCGGGTAAAACCATAATTATCGCCTCTACTGAAGGAAACCAGTCCGTCACAGGGGCAGAGACGATAAAGGTCGGCCTTAACGTCTATAAAAAGAAATAGGCACCCCATACCAAGCTGCAACAACCCCGACAGGGAATCTGTCATTGCTGGAAAGCTGGTATCTCCTCTCTCATGTATATTGTCAGAGGGGTACTGTTACAGCAGTCCAGCGTGTCTCAATGCCTCTGCTATGCCTAAATCCTTAACTGCCGCTTCTCTTAACGCATGGATTATTTTAACTTCCTGCTTATCTTCCTTTAACCTTGAGAGCATTTCCTCTGATAGCCGTTCTAAAGTCAGCAGCCGTTGGCCGTACTCATCGCTTTTTCTAATAACAGGCGCAAGGGCAGTGCGTCTGTCCCATATTACCGTCGTCATCAGCACTCCCATGCCTCCAAACAGGATGCCAAAACCCCATAACATGAACGTCATCATCTGGTCGAATCTCTTGTCCATGTCCGATTTCAAAGTATCTATCCTTTTATCTACCCTTTTCTCAAGGTCATCCATTTTTTTCTCAAGTCCATCCATTCTTTTCTCTATAGAGTCCATCCTTTTCTCAATGGCGTCCATTCTTACGTCAAGCCTTATTAACCGGTCTCTGTCGTCAAGCGTGAAAGGGGTTTCCCTTACGCCAGAGGCCGCCATAGCCGCCGTGGAGAAAAACATTAATAGTACCAATGCCGCTATAACTCCTTTCATAGATATATTATATCAATAATACGGCAGGCATTTCAACAAATGACACATCCGTCGGCATGGAAACGGCGGTTACGTTTTACTTTGATGGTGGATTTAGGTTATGCTATACTCCATGCGATTAACGTATTGAGTTTGCATTTAATATGCTTAGGGAATTATTCATAAAAAAATTCGCGGTCATAGACGAACTAAGGGTGGAACTCCATGAGGGTCTTAATGTGTTAACAGGGGAGACCGGGGCGGGGAAGTCCATAGTCGTTGACGCGTTAGGGCTTATTCTTGGACAGCGTGGGCAGTCTAACTTTATTAAAACGGGCGCAAAGGAGACAACGGTAGAGGCGATATTTGATGCTGTCGGCAATCCTATGGCCGAAGACCTTGGCATAGACGTCTCAGATGAGTTAATCATTCGGCGTATTGTGTCTTCCACGGGGAAAAATCGCTCCTTCGTCAATGACTCCTCTGTGGGGATTGCGACCCTCGCTGAAATTGGGGCAACCCTTGTGGATATACACAGCCAGCACGAGAACCAGAGCCTGATGTCAAAGGCCAAACAGATGCGCCTGCTCGATTCATTTGGCAAAATAGAGGACTCGGTAAAGGGATATTCAACAACACTGGCCAGATACCGCGCCTTGTCAGACGAAAAAACATGCCTCACGCAAAACATTAAAGACAGGGACAAGCGCATTGAAATCCTTCGATTCCAGATAGACGAGATAGAGGCGGCTGGTCTTGATGTTAAAGAGGCAGAGGCGCTGTCAAAGGAGCGAACCGTGCTTGCTAACCTCACATCGCTGAAAGAGTTAAGCGAGAGCGCCTACGAGGTTATGCACAAAAGAGACGGGGCTATAGAAGACCAAACCGCGGTTGTCGTGGATGCCCTCCAGAGGCTGGCGAAGATAGACGAAAGCGCGGCAGAAATTCTTACAATGGCAAAGGA
>JADFYL010000028.1 GCA_015233045.1 Nitrospirota bacterium
GCAGACTACTATTGCCGAGGTACTACGGGTAACACAGGAGGTATAGCATTCCCCTGTAGAGCTTACAGTGACTATGCTTATTATTGCGGCAGGGGCGGTGCTGACGATACACTAATATCAAGTAGCAATCATAGAAGTAAGAAGATTTCCATAACAATCGAATCTCCCTGAGCCTGTCGAAGGATGTTTTTCACCTTCTCTTTCGGTCATCGCTTCACCCTTCCCAACAGCCGTTATCCGAACTCATCAACATGCTGGACAAAATACGCTTCCAGATCGCGATATCCATGCACAACATGAACAATATACAAATGGCTGAGCGGCCCGTCTTTGTCAGCATAACGCAGAAATATCTCATAGCTGCCCAAAGTGACACTGCGGTAATTACGCCCAAACTATGGCCGCGCACGGCCTATTAGGCCGGGTAGTTTTGCGATTTGTTCACAATGCTTCGCTCTTTGGGACATTTCTATTTTGGTAATGCAGATTGAAATTCGGGGCGAGGCAAACACACAATGACAAGGAAACCAATGATACATAATTGTAGCACGATACATTTATGTATCATGTCGAAGCAGATATTATTCAGACGTATCAATGTGTTATATGCTGGCATGAATCATGATATAATTTTAATAGATTATGATGTAATTTTAACACAATTTTAACAGTACATTAGGACAGTACGCGCGATTTGCAGGTAGAGAGCCGCGATAACATGGCACTTGCAGTGTTGCAAGGCCGCAAAGTTGCACAAATACATATACAGGTAAGGAGAGAAGTCATGAAACGATCTAAAGTCAGAAAGCGGTATGCGGTAATTTTTATTTTGCTGTTAGGGTTTTACCTTTTGTCAACGGTTGTGCCTGCCCTTGTGTCGGCTGAGGACCAGGGCGCGCCAGCGCCGACGGCATCTCCGGTGCCAGCAGCAGCGGTGTCGCCGGCGCCAACTCCCCCCCCGAAGGCCGACCCTTCGGGGGCCAATATTGGCGGGGCGGCTGACGTGGTGGGCGCGTCGGCGGGAGCGCCAACGGCCGATGATTTAAAAAACTTGAGCGCCGCTGAACCCTTGGCGGCTAAACTTGCCGACGTTAGCGGCCACAACAGAATAGCTATAAATTTCATGTGGACGCTGTTGTGTGGATTTCTTGTATTCTTCATGCAGGCCGGATTTGCCCTTGTTGAAACAGGGTTTTGTAGGGCTAAAAACGCCTCGCATACGATGGCTATGAATCTCATGGTCTTTGCGTTGGGCGCTATTGGCTACTGGGCGGTTGGCTACGCCGTGCAGATGGGTGGGGTAGGGGCAGTGGCCTCCCTCGCTGGCGGTACGGGGTTGATGGACGGCGAGTTCACAATCAAGTTGTTTGGCAAGGAGTTTGGACTATTCGGCACGAAGGGGTTCTTTTTGTCGGGAGACGCGTATGACGCATCGGTATATACGCTCTTTCTCTTTCAGTTGGTCTTTATGGATACGACCGCTACGATACCAACCGGCGCTATGGCGGAGAGATGGACGTTTAAGTCATTCGTTGTCTACTCGTTCTTTATTTCCATGATAGTGTATCCACTGTACGCCAATTGGGTATGGGGTGGGGGCTGGCTTTCGCAGCTTGGAAAGAATTTCGGATTGGGGCATGGCACAGTTGACTTTGCTGGGTCAAGCGTTGTTCACATGTGCGGCGGGGTTGCCGCCCTTGCCGGGGCGATTGTCTTAGGCCCGAGGATTGGGAAATACAGGGCAGATGGGACACCCAACGCCATTCCCGGCCATCATATTCCTATGGCGGTGCTTGGCAGTTTAATTCTCGCGTTTGGATGGTTTGGGTTTAATCCCGGAAGCACACTGGCAGGCGGAGATTTGCGTATATCGGTGGTGGCGGTAAATACCCTGCTTGCCATGGCGGCAGGGGCATTTTCCGCTATGATATACATGTGGATATTTTACAAGAAACCGGACATCTCCATGTCGGCCAATGGACTTTTAGCGGGGCTTGTTGCGATTACAGCGCCGTGCGCCTTTGTAAATTCCACCAGCGCGGTTATTATAGGACTTGTTGCGGGAGTGCTTTGCAGTATGAGCGTCTTTATTGTGGAGAGAACGCTTAAGGTGGATGACCCTGTAGGGGCGGTATCGGTGCACGGCGTTAACGGGGCATGGGGTCTTATAGCAGTTGGGCTTTTCGCAGACGGCACCTATGGCGATGGGTTAAATAATGTCACAGGCACGGTGAAAGGCCTGTTCTACGGCGACGCCTCACAGTTAGGGGCGGAGTTAATAGGCATCTGTACGAACATTGTCTTTGTGTTCATTGTAATGTATGTATTTTTTAAGGTGCTTGATAAGATAGTACCATTGAGAGTTTCTGAGGAGGTCGAAATGGAAGGACTCGACCAAAATGAAGTCGCTGTAACCGCGTATCCGGATTTCGAGGTGCGCAGAAGTACACACAGGTAACAAGCGGACAGAACATGTGATAGAAAAACCCCCGCGTCATTACGAGTAGGGGTTTTTTTTTAGTAATAAACGTTGACAGACTTTCAGGCTAATAATTATACCAATGAACTATCTTGCTATAGCGAGTCAATACCAATTTGAGGCAACTAATTTGAGACAGGAGGTAATTCGACAGTTTGTAATTCTTTGACCTGCAATGCTATAATGGTGTCCTTAGAGCTGTGATAGTGTTCGTATATTTTATAGAGCAGCCGGAGAGGTTAAATTGACTGAAGCAATTCCATTCAGGGGTTTGTTGTATGACCCTGAGAAGGTCTCAATGTATGACGTTACGGCACCTCCTTATGACATTATAACGGGCGATATGCTGCAGAGGCTCTATAAACGCGGCCCGTATAACATAGCGAGGGTAGACTGCGGTATAGAGACTTCCACAGGCGGCGGTAATCTGACAAAGTACCTGCTGGCCTCCGAAAATCTTAGAAACTGGATTAAAGAGGGCATCATAAAGTTCGACGACAGGCCGGCGTATTATCTCTATGAAACAGTCTACGAATCCGAAAAAAAGAAGAAGACGATGAGAGGAATATTTGCCGCCGTAAAACTGTTCCAGCCAGGCAAGGGTATCTACCCGCACGAGATGACCCATTCCAAACCAAAAGAGGACAGGTTCAACCTGCTTCGCATCTGCAGGGCTAACACAAGCCCGATTTTTTCCATCTATAATAACCCCGGTATGAAGACAGCCGAGGTGCTGGGCAGCACTCTTGATAAGAGGCCATATATCGAATTTACCGATGACGACGCCGTCGTCCACAAGTGCTGGATAGTCAATGACCAGTTGGATATTGATACAATCAGACACGGCCTGTGGGGAAAGGATATTTTTATCGCCGACGGCCATCATAGATATGAAACCGCCCTCAAATACCAGCAGCTTATGAAAGAAGGCTCCGGCGACTCAGACGCCGCCTATAATTACGTGCTGATGCTGCTTGTAAACACCGCTGAGACGGGGATAACGATTAAACCTACGCACAGGCTGCTATCAGGGCTACCTGAGGGCGCGCTTGATATATTAAAGGAGCAGTTCGACGTGGCACGCCTTACCCCCGGCACTGACATATTAAAGGCCATAGCGAATAAGACGTACGCCTTTGGGATGCTCCTAAGAGGCGGACAATTTTACACGCTTCAATACAGGGGAAAAACACCGCCCGGGGTGTTGGGCATAGACGTGATTATATTGCATGAAATAATTTTCAAAAAGTTGTATAATGTCAGTGAATTCGGATATGACATGGATATGGCAAAGACGATTGCTAAGGTTGAAGGCGGGCAGTATGAGGCGGCCTTTTTTCTCAATCCCACGCGCGTTGAAGACATTGAGCTGGTGGCGAGGGCGGGCTTGAGGATGCCGCCGAAGTCAACATATTTCTATCCGAAGATACCGACGGGTATAGTGATTAACTATTTTGATAAATGAGGCTTCATAAGTAGCAGTAAAACGTCAGGAGGCTTTGTCTCCGAATAATTACCTGGAAAGCGAAGGGGCTTACGAAAGGGTGTGGGCTGGGGTTTTGACAGCTGGCCCGTGGTCGGGTATGCCCCCTGAGCGATGGAGGAGGTTTGTATGGCTGTAAAAATAGGAGTAAATGGATTTGGAAGGATTGGCAGGAACTATTTTAGGGCGTGCATGGATTCAAAAGAGGTCGAAATCGTGGCAATCAATGACATCACTGACGCCAAGACCCTTGCCCACTTGTTGAAATATGACTCGGTAGTAGGCAATCTCCACGCCGATGTGTCCGCCAAAGACGACGCATTGATTGTAAACGGCAGGACGATAAAAATAACGGCGGAGAGGGACCCGGCGAATCTTCCATGGAAGGCGATGGGAGTTGAGATAGCCGTAGAGTCAACCGGCCTGTTCACAAAGAGGGACGCGGCCACGAAGCATCTGACGGCTGGCGCTGGCTGGGTATTGATTTCAGCCCCCGCGTCCGACGAGGACATCACCGTGTGTATGGGCGTAAACAATGAACTGCTTGACCCGGCAAAGCATAAGATAATCTCCAATGCCTCGTGTACGACAAACTGTCTGTCGCCAATCTCCAAGGTATTACACAGTGAATTTGGCATCGTAAAGGGCCTGATGACCACCGTGCACTCTTATACCAACGACCAGAGACTGCTTGACCTCGCGCACAAAGACCTCAGAAGGGCGAGGGCGGCGGCGCTTTCCATAATCCCTTCAAGCACGGGCGCGGCTAAGGCTATTGGCCTCGTGCTTCCAGAGCTAAAGGGCAAGCTAGACGGGTTCTCGATGCGTGTGCCAACCCCCAACGTGTCAGTTGTTGACCTTACCGTGGAGTTGAAGAAAGAGGCATCGGCGGCAGAGATTAACAGCGCTATGAAGGCGGCGGCGGACGGCCCGATGAAGGGAATCCTGCAGTATTGCGACGAGCCGCTCGTATCGTCGGACTTCAAGGGCAATCCACACTCGTCCATATTTGATCCGGCACTGACAAAGACAATAGGCAACATGGCAAAAGTAATCTCATGGTATGACAACGAATGGGGTTATAGCTGCCGCTTAAGAGACCTCACCCTCTATGTTATATCAAAGAGATAGGGGGACACTGCAATGGGTCTTAATAAACTCGTAATAACTGACCTTGATTTAAAAGGCAAGCGCACTTTTATAAGGGTGGACTTTAATGTCCCGTTTGATGATAGTGGCAATATCTCAGATGACAACAGGATTCGTATGGCCTTGCCGACGATACAATTGGCGGTCAAAGGTGGCGCAAGGGTAATCCTTGCCTCCCATCTGGGCAGACCGAAAGGGAAACCTAATCCCAAGTTCAGCCTTGCCCCCGTGGCAAAACGGCTTGAGGAGCTGCTGGGACAAAAGGTGGTTTTTGCCTCTGATTGCGTTGGCCCTGAGGTAGAGAAAACCGTTAACAGCATGAAAGACGGCGATGTGCTACTACTTGAAAACGTCAGATTTTACGCTGAAGAGGAGAAAAACGACGCTGGTTTCTCAGAAAAACTGTCCAGACTTGCCGATATATACGTTAATGACGCCTTTGGCACTGCCCACAGGGCGCACGCTACGACCGAGGGTATAACGAAATTCGTAAAGACGGCGGCGGCCGGGCTTCTGATGAAAAAAGAACTCGAATACCTGATTGAATCCATAAACAATCCGGTCAGGCCGTTTGTGGCAATAGTCGGCGGCGCAAAGGTGTCGGGTAAAATAGGCGTCCTTGACAACCTGGCTGGCAAAGTCAACAAGGTTATCATTGGTGGCGGCATGGCCAATACGTTTTTCAAGGCACAGGGTTACGAGATAGGCGATTCGCTGTGTGAGGCTGAAATGCTTGATACGGCCAAGTCTATAATGGAAAAGATGAAGGCCAACAACGTGGACTTCCTGCTGCCGATAGACTGTGTGATAGCGCAGTCCACGGAGCCTGGGGCAGAGACGAAGGTTGTCTCTGTAAAAAATGTACCGGCTGGCTGGAAGATACTTGACGTAGGGCCTGAGTCGTCGAAGCTGTTTGCCTCTGCTGTGGCAGACGCAAAGACCATAGTGTGGAACGGCCCGATGGGGCTGTTCGAGATAGACGCGTTTTCAACGGGCACATACTCTCTGGCGAAGGCCGTGGCGGCCTCAAGCGGGACGAGTATCATAGGAGGCGGGGATTCGGTATTGGCCGTCAAGAGGGCCGGGGTTGCTGATAAAGTCTCGTTTATCTCTACGGGGGGCGGTGCGTCGTTAGAGCTTCTTGAAGGGAAGGTACTGCCCGGGGTTGCGGCGCTCTCAGAGAAAAAGTAAACTATATCATACACATTAAAAAAGGCCTGAGTGCACTGTCCTCAGGCCTTTTTTTTGGAGTAATGCCCATGAGAATACGGGGTGAAGGGGGGGGTACCCCCCTTCGTTGTTAATCCTTTAATCCTTATGCTATTAGGTTAACAGCGACTGAATCGCCTCAGCCAACTCATCGGGGTCTATAGGCTTATCCAAAAACAGGTCAGGTAAAGACAGATACGGTTTTATATTTGCCTCTTTGTCTTTGAATTGCCTCAGCATCTGTTCTCTCTCAAACAGCAATATCTTGCGATACGAGGCAAAGCGCAGGAAGACCTTGTCTATTGTGCTGTCCACATTGTCCAACAGACGCTCCATCTCCTTTATGACTTCCTTGCTGTCAATTTCCTTACGGGCATGTTCTATAAAGCTCAGGGCAGAGCTTAGTATTATGACCGGAATATCTCTTGTCTCCTTTTTGCCCCTGATGTCCTGTAAGGCGCTTATACCGTTTTTCTTAGGCATCATAATGTCTAAAATGACGATGTCGGGGTTTCCCTCAGTTGCCTTTTTAACCCCTTCCTCACCGTCTGCCGCCGTAAGTACGATATATCCCTTTTGTTCCAGGGCTATTGTTAGAAATTTTCTTGCCGCCTCATCGTCATCAACTACCAGTACGCGTTTACCCATTGTGGTTCTCCTTTTTTTCGTTATTATTTAGTTGCTGGCGCTGTGGAAGCGCTATAGTAAATTTCGTCCCTCTGTCCAACTCTGAATCTATATCAAGCCTCCCACCATGCTCTTCGATAATCTTCTTTGTTATGGACAGCCCAAGGCCGTTTCCTTTAGAGTGCTTGGTAGTATAAAATAGTTTAAAGATATTTTTCATATCATCCTGCCCAATCCCGCAGCCGTTGTCCTCTACATCTATGCAGACGTAACCGTCGGCGTCGAGATACGTGTTTATGGCGACCTTGCCGCTTGATCCACTATTATATACTTTATCTCTGCATGTATCAACAGCGTTGCAGATGAGATTCATCAACGCGGTGTGAACCGCCTTATAATCGAACATAGCCTCAGGAAGGGAGTTTTCCATACGGGCGGCGACTTCGATATTGTTAATCTCAGAACAGGTCTGAGAATTTCTGCAGGCGTCAAGAATCTCCCCTATGAGGGCGTTAATGGAATGCGGCTTAATTTCGAGCCTGTTAAAGCGCGACAGGTCGAGCAGGCCGCAGGTGAGGTCTTCCATGCGTGCGATGCCGATTTTCGTCACATCCCAACCCTTCTTTATCAAGTCGAGGTTGTCGTCTTTGAGGGCGGATTCGATGATATATTTTCCACCTTTGAGGGCATTGAGGATATTTTTTGCGCCGTGAATTATCTGCAATATTGCCAAACCGATTGCAGCTTGCTGTGCCTGTTCGGCCATTTTCCTCTCAGCTTCTATTCGCATTTCGAACTCTGTTTTCAGCACGATGTTGGCAGTTTCGAGGTCTGTAATGTCCCTGTACGAACGCAGACAGGTGATGATTGCGGAGTAGAGTTTTTGTACCGTAAGGTCGCTTTTCTCCAGAAAACCGTTGATGTCGTAATTGACGATAACCGACTTCTCGGGGGCTATGCCGGGCTGCCCTGTCCTTAATAATATCCTGACGAATCGGTTTTTCAAATCTTCACGGACATATTTTGCAAAATTTAACCCCGCCAGGTCGTCTTCCATCACGACATCAAGCAGGATAACGGCCGTGTCCCCATGCTTCACTATCAGCTTCCTTGCCTCGGCAGCCGATGCCGCAAACATGAGCATCAGGCCCCTGCCCTGAAAAACAAACTCTGCCAGAGACGACTTCGTTGCCCTGTGCACCTCGATGTCGTCATCAACGACAAGCACCTTCCATACACCAGCCTGATGCGCCGGCTGCTGCTCATCCTCTTCGTAAAACGAATAACTCTCTTCCATAGTATTATATCCTCATAGCTTCAAGGCAGTTCCCTTGGTATAGTGATAACAAAACTTGTCCCCTCGCCCTCAATAGTCTCACATTCAACGTCTCCCTTTAATGTCTTTTGAACGATGTTAAAGACGATATTAAGCCCCAGTCCGCTGTTGCCTCCTTTGCGGTTCGTCGTGAAAAACGGGTCGAATATCTTGCATACGACATCGTTAGGAACCCCTTTGCCGTTGTCATTGAACATGATGACTATATTTTTCTGGGTATCTATGACGTTTATATCTATCTTTCCTTTAGAGTCTTTATCAAAGGCGTGGGTTATCGCATTCATGACAAGATTAGTGATTATCTGGGCAAACGCACCGGGATAGCTATCGAGCTCCAGGCCCTCATCGCAGTGTATCTGTACCTCAAGAGAGGTCTTTTTGAGTGTTGGCCGCAGACTCATGATAATATCCTCAAGGTATTCCTTCAGCTTGAACCTGCGCCGCTGCTGGCTTGTCTGGTCTCCTGAGACCATTTTAAAACTCTTAACCATGGCCGACGACCTGAGGAGATTCTTTAAGATAATATCGCTGTCTTCCGTTGCCGATGAGAAATAATTTTCGAGTTTAGATTTCGACAGTTTATTCTGGTTAAATAACTCGACAATCTCTCTGGTTCTGTCCTGAAGGTGGGAAGCCGCCATTACGCTGTTGCCAATGGGGGTATTTATCTCGTGGGCAACGCCGGAGACAAGTTGTCCAAGGGCTGCCAGTTTTTCTGATTGAATCACTTTTTCCTGGCTGAATAACAGATTTTCGTTGGTGCGTTTAAGTTCAGCAAGAAGCTGTGCCTGGCCTTCCTCCGCCTGTTTTCTCAGTGATGTATCACTAAACACAATAACCGCCCCAATCAGACGATGGTTGTCATCAAAAATCGGAGTGGAGACGTACTCTACAGGGAAACTCGTGCCGTCCTTTCTCCAAAACACCTCTCCATCAACGCGATAGACCTTGCCATCAAAAAAAGTCTTATATATGTTGCACTTGTCAATATAACAGGCTATATCGCCCGTATTTGGGTGGTGAATTACGTCATGCTGTTTCTTTCCTATCAGCTCTTCGGGGTGCCATCCGGTCATCTTCGTTGCCGCTGGATTTACAAAAGAAATAAGCCCATTTCTATCAAGGCCGAAGATACCCTCTCCCGCCGAATTAAGGATCATCTCCTTGCGCTGCTTTAGTTCCCTTAACGCCTCCTCAGCTCTCCTTCTGGCGATAATACCGGCAAGGGTATTGGATACCGCAACTAAAAACTCCTCTTCTAATTCACTTTTCTTGTGACCTTCTTTGAGGTACAGGTTAATTACCCCAATGAGCTTGCCTGTAAGTATGATAGGGACACAAAAATGTCCATGCTGTGTCATCTTATCAAATGTAATATCGTGGCGGTCATCTATACAGTCCGAAAAGACAATTTTATGGGTAGCCGCCGCCTTTCCACACAGGCACTTGCCAAAGGGTACCCTGTTACAGGCCTCAAGCAGCTCGCTTGAAAAACCCTTATGAACCTTCAGCTCAAGGACTTCCTCCGTATCTTCGACAAGAAAGATGGAGCCTTTGGACTCCAGCCTTAGCCACGAAAGCGTCATAATCTTGTCCAGAATCCTGTCCATCTGTTCAGTAAGTGAAATAGGTTCCAGAGATATGCCAAGTATAGTGTTTAATACGCTTTGAATAAGGTATTGCAGTTCAAGCTCTTTTTCTGTCTTACTGTTATAGAGGGCGATTTTTATTACGGCATAGAGTTCGCTTTCGTTGAATGGTTTTAGTATGTATCCATAGGGGTTGGTCTTTTCGACACGTTTTAAGATATTGTAGTCAATATAAGCGGTAAGATAAATAATCGGGATCTTATATCTGTCCTTAATCAACTTTGAGGTATCTATCCCGTCAATATCTCCGCGAAGGTTGATATCCATCAGCACGAGGTCGGGGACGGATTCCTCAATCTTCTGAAGCGCATCCTCGCCAGAGCTGACAGTGCCGGCTACCCTGTACCCCCACCCCTGAAGCAGCTTTTTTATCTCCAGAGATACAACGACCTCGTCATCAACTACGAGAATGCTTTTCTTTCCCATAAACCCCTTCACAATATCATATTGTCTGTTCCATCCAACACAACACCACGCGCTATTCTATCATAAAATGAAATGTTTCATAAATCAAATAAACACTATTATGCCACTAAAACAGAGATTCCATCGTCCAGCCCGTATTGTTTTAAGACGTCCTTATGGGCTTACCATGGCTGATTGCACAGGCGATGAAGGGTTGGTTTTGTTAACTTGACATCTATGTAAAAATAACACTTGACAATTATTGCAAGTTGTGGTATCATAATAAGTATGGCAACCTATAGTATCAGTGAACATCAAACAACTCCTCATTCTTAGTCCTCATAGCAGTAGGAGGGTTGAGATTAAATAGGTGGTTTGCCCAGGGCCCCAAGTCTTATGACCCGGTTTTCTTGAGCCGTTAATGCCGACGGCAATTGTTGAGCAAGCTGTGCAGGCTTTGGGAATTGTTAAACTAGCACTAAGAGTACTGCGGCGAACAATATCAAACAGTTTAGTTTGTTATGTTTGGCCAACGGGTACAGACAAAGAAAAGGAGAAAAGTCTATGGATACCCTACTTTTGATCGTTATACTGCTTATAGTCTTTGGCGGTGGCGGTGGATACTACTGGAGGAGGCGTTGGTTTGGCCGCCGGTAAAAAACAGGAGGAGATAGTGAAAACAGGAGGAGAGATAATGAAGAACATGGTTTTGATGTCACTACTTGTGTTGTTGGGATTTGCTGTGTTTACCGGCCATTCCTCTATGGCAGGAGAGACAGTGGGCGAATATATAGACGACTCAACGATCACTACGGAGGTTCATGCGATAATCGTTAAGGAGCCGAACGCCCATTATTTTAAGATTGATGTGACGACAACCAAGGGAGACGTTATCCTGCAAGGTCTTATTGATAGCAGAGAGACCGAAGCGCGTATCGTGGCAAAGGCCAGGAAAATCAGGGGTGTTATATCAGTGAAGAGTCTGTTGATGGTGAAAGAGAATGGGGCAGGCCGCCCGGAACGCTCTAATAACTGAGTAACTGCGGCTACGGCTGACAGAAAAATTCTTAAAAGGAGAACTACTATGAACTCAAGCATGAAAGACAAAGTGGAAGGCACGTATCACGAAGCAACAGGCAAGCTCAAGGAAGTGGCAGGGAAAGTTATTGATAGTCCCGAGTTGGAAGTAAAAGGCAGAAACGAAAAGGTGGCTGGCAAGGTTCAGGAAAAGCTAGGCGAAGTGAAAAAGGTTATGGGAAGTTAACCTTGTAGAGTTTTTTTATCAGGCATCGCTTGTGCTTAGCCGCTCGTGTTAGGAAAGGCCGTTGATGTATCAGGCGATGTCAAATAACAAAAGGAGACCATATATGCTGGAAACAATTATCGTCGTACTTGTGGTACTGTGGCTGTTGGGGTTGGTAAGCAGTTACACTATGGGCGGGTTTATCCATATTTTTCTCGTCGTGGCAGTCATAGTCCTTGTGCTGCGGTTTATTAGGCGGGGATGATAACAGGCAAATGATTTGCCGCATAATTGATAGATGACCGAAGCCATAATTCCCAAAATTAAGCAGGGGATTATGAGAGTCCCACTGTAACAGGAGGTACTAAGATGAAAGGTTTAATTTCTGTAATAATGACAGCGGTGATACTAACAGTATTCAGTGTTTCTGCCTTTGCGCACGATGGTAACGGCTATGGACGCAAAAATTACCGGCACCGCCGTAATCCCGCGGTCAGAGCCGCCAGATCCGTCGAAAGACATCTTCCCGTTGTGACCGTCAGCACAAGAGGCCACCACAGGCATGGTCGCGGCCATAACAGAGGTACTGCGACAACAAATGCCCCCGGCGCTTCTGGTTATGCCCCGGGTACTATGATGAGAAACCAAGCTGGCGCGGCAAATACCCCTGGCCCTGGAATGAACGCTCCTGCCGCTGGTATGAATGCCCCCGGTGCTGTCACAAACGCACCGGCCGCACCAGGGTTTCCCACGCAGGGAAGGTAAAGGGGAGGGAACGCTATGAAACGCGTATTTGCCCTTGCTATACTGGCATTATTGGTGTTGGTTATTCCAGCACCGGTACTTTGCCTGATAAATAAGGTAACCCTCTTAAAAGGCGGCAAACTATAAATATGGATTTTCCCAATGAGAAACGTGGGAACTAACGAACCTGATACGGTTCGCTAATCGGATGGAGGTATATCACATGAAAACTATCGCAATAACAATGATAAAACCTGTGCTTATCGTGGCGTTACTGGTATTGTCCGCGCAGGCCGCCTTTGCAGAAGGAGATTTGATGCCTGCTTTTCAGAGTGGAAGCGTCAACGGGATAGATTACATAACGGGTGGCATAGGGCTGGATGAAAGGGAAGCCCTTGACGCCATAGCCGGAGGCAGATACAATGTAAAACTAGTCTTCGCGATGACTAACAGGGATTACGTCTCCGATGTAACTGTTGAAATCACAAACAAGAGCGGCAAGAGGGTACTTGAAGTAACCTCAGGCGGGCCGATTTGTTACATTAAACTCCCCTCTGGCTCTTATTCAATAAGGGTGTCTTACGAAGGTGTTGTCAGAAGTCAAAGCATTAACGCTGGTGCCACCCCGCGCCAGGTAGTTTTCTCATGGCAGTGAACCTGACGCGGTGAGATATAAGAAAAATCGTCACAAGCCACCTCATGCGGTTGGGTATACACGAGTACTCCCCAGCCGCGTTGCCTGATTCGTAACGGCCATGTCAGCAACTCAAACATTGCCCGACTTTAGTGCACAACACCTTAGTCTTCTGAGAAATTATAAATTCACTACGCCTATGTCTTTCAACATCTCCATGACCGCCTTTTTAGTTATGGGCTTTATCAGATACGACGTGCAGCCACCTTTGTGGTATGCGTTTACTATGTCGTCGGGGTGGTCAAGGGCGGTAGCCATTACAATCTTCGCCTCCTGTGCTGGCGCATCAAGGCCGTTTTCCCGTTCGTACTCACGCATTTTCCGCAGCGCTTCATTGCCATCCATTACGGGCATCATTATATCCAGACAAATCAGGCCATAAGGGGCCTTCTCCTCATGTGCCATTATAAATGCCTCAAGCGCCTCCTTTCCAGTTACCACAATGTCGCATTCGCCGTAGCTTGTGAGCATTCCTTGTAACACAGTACGATTGTTAGAATCATCATCGGCTATTAGTATCCTCATATTTTTCCTCCAACTATATCACACTATTTAAATAAAGGGTTATCTATATCACGACTCAATTCACCATTATAAAACTCATACCTGTTCTTACCATTTTCCTTTGCCTTGTACATCGCCATGTCGGCTCTTTTAATAAATACGTCGGTAATAGCCTCGCCATGTACGTTGCTGAAAGGATATATTTCTATACCAATACTGCCGCCGATATGGCATTCATGTCCATTTACTAAAAATGGTTTATTTAATGACGCTATAATCTTATCCGCTACTAATCCGGCATCCTCCTTTCCATTTACTTTAGTAAGAAGAGTAATGAACTCGTCTCCACCGACACGAGAAACGGTATCTGATTTTCTTACATTGAGTAATAATCTTTTTGATACTTCTTTGAGCAGTACATCGCCGGTTTCATGTCCATAAGTGTCGTTAACCATCTTAAACCTATCTAAATCTATGAATAGCACGGCAATCATATTGCCTTCACGTGAGGAGAATTCTATTGCAGTGTTTAATCTGTCCAAAAGCAATATGCGGTTCGGCAGGGCGGTAACCACATCATAGTGTGCGAGTTTCCGGAGCTGCTTTTCATAGTATTTTCTCTGGGATATGTTTTTAAGCACATAAACACATTGTACTATATTGCCAGCTTCATTTCTTATTGGAGACGCCGAACAGGATAAATAAACCTCCTGTCCATCAGTGCCATAATGCACATGCTCACTCATCGCGTATTCCCCTGTTCGCAACATATTCATAATAGGGCACGAACGTTCCTGCTGATTACAAGGCTCGGAAATCTGATGGGTAACCTCATAACAATGTCTGCCTATAACATCATGGCCCACCAATTTATACTCCTTCAGGAAAGAGTAATTTGTGCTGACGATTGTAAAATCCTTAACGTCTATTACCATGATTGAATCAGTTATACTGTTAAAAACTGTTTTGGTAAATTTATTCATTCTCTTAACATCATCCTCAACCTTTCCATGTTCAATTATGTTTGCAATTGATTTTGTTACGGCTGTAAAGTTATCCTCTTCCAACTTAGTTCTTTCATGGTTATGCTTAACATAAAGGCATAATACGCCCAATATTTCGTTGACAGATTTTATTGGGATGCAGTAGTGCCCGTGTTCGTGCATCTGTTCAAACCTGATAGAGTGCATCTCGTCAAGCTTGTTGGAGAACACGGTTTTACCTGTACTGGCGGCTATACCGCAAAGGCATTGCCCATATTTTAATCGGGCGCATGACGTTAATAAATAATCCGGCATATTTCGTTGAGCAACCATTATCAACTCCTCAGCGTTATCTGCTTTCAGGTATATACACCCTTTATCCTCAATGCTAAGTCCAGGAATAGAAACAACAATATCCAAAACCCTCCCAAGTTTGGTCGTAAGAGAACCCTGATATAGTGATATTTCCAGAACACTTATTATTGTATCCTGTAATATTTCCCTCTGTTTTAACTCAGAAATGCTTTCTTCTAATTGTCTTCCTAATGCCAGCTCAGACCTCATCAACACATCTTTTTCCCTCAGTCTTTCTAATATCTCGTCATGGCTTTCCTGCAAGGCACGCCGTGATTTAGTTTTATAAATCAGAAATACGCCTATCAAATAAATGATTATAAAGGTTCCAGCGGCGTATGCAAAAGGTGCCAGGCCGCGCCGTTCACTGAAATAGTCCCTGACCGGCACGGCCTTGATTTGAATGCTTTGTCCAGCCACTTCAATGGCCCTGACATAATTCAGATTGGACAGCCCTGCAATGCCCGAAGGGGTGTGCCGGTAAAGCAGGCCCTCATCCTTAGGCAGACCGACAACCTCTATATCGAATACCGTGGATTTGTTTAAATAGTCTTTTGCGATAAAACTCTTTTCGAAAATCTTCCTGACCTGAAATGTGCCAAAGGTAAAACCCCTTAAATCAGCGCGCCTGTCCTGTACCGTCTTTGGGTTGCCTAAGTACACCGGCATATATATCTGGATTGCCTTTGATTCATTATCGGTTATAAGCCTGATAGGATCAGTGGCGGCCATTTTCCCCGTGTCACGAGCCTTTTCAAGAGCTTTTCGTCTCACAGGATTTGACGCGATATCGAAACCTTTAATCCTTACCTCCCCCTCTTTTTGCTGCTTTCTAAAATAAAAAGGAAAGTACTCATCTCTTGCCGCAACGGCAATGTCCTTACCCTCTGATTTTTCAAATATATAGAAATCCGGCAATATTCCCTCCCTGCGGGCCGCTTTTTCGAACTCCTCTTTCTTAGAATACTCAACGCGAGGAGCCCACCCAAAGTTATAAAAGGAGGGATGTTTTCCAAAATCATCAGTTGTAAGATAGCCGGAGAAGTTTCTATCAGTTACATTGTCTATCGCATTGAAAAGTCTTGATAAATCGTACGTCTGCTCATAGTCCCATCTGAGGTCTCCTTCGATAACATATGCCTGCTCATTGACCGCACGTTTGAAGCGCTCAAAGCTGGCCGCGTCTATCGTCCGTGCGGCCGCATAGTAAACCACGATGGCCGCCACCGCGCCTATCAACGCTAAGCCGATAAGATGCCATCTCTGTAACCTTACGGTTTTATCATGCGGCATAGCGCCAACATCACCTTCTATGATTCAAGATATAGCCCTCTAAGCAGGCTCTTAACCTAAAAACCGCCACGGCTTTCATCATCGCCCTGCCTTTGCCAACAACATTAGCAGCAGTCTACCCCGTAAAGTTGTAATCACCTATCGCCAAAGGGAGTCTACCATTCAGCCTTGGCCAGTGTCAATGGGGACGTTGACATTGAGTACTTGTAAGTCTTACAATTAAGTATGGAGGTAATTAAACATGCCTAAAACTCATGCGGAAGGTGAAGCGATACGTTACATGGAAAACGCCAGGGAGCTGCTGAAAGCCATTTCCATTGAAGATAACTTGTACCTTGAGAAACCGGTTCGTGAGGCCTTTGGGACGGCTTACCTTGCCATATTGGAAGCCATTAACGAGGCCTTGATAAAGCGTGGGGTTACCGCTAAACAACTGCCTAAGTCAGTGGATGGCTATAGAGCCGCCCTGCAGGAACACCTTGCCGTCAACAACGGTAAACTTCTCAGAGAGTTTGGCAGCCTGTACGATAGTCTGCATATTGCAGGTTATTATAGAGGACTGCTTGATAGTGCTAATGTTGTCAAAGAAGAGATGAGAAGAGCAGATAGGTTTATTAAGAAGCTCTTGCACTAACCGTCGCCAATATTATGATAATATAGCAAATGTTTTTATTGTCGGGCATACCTGTCCAACTTATTACGGCATTTGCCGTGGATATATGCGTGGGCGACCCGGTCTGGTTTCCCCATCCTGTAAGATTCATAGGTGGGTTGATTGAGTTTTTTGACAGACATCTTAGGAAACCGGCAAGGACAGCACTTTACAATGTGACAGCCGGAGCCGCTACCACTGCCATCACCGTTGGCCTTACATACGGGTTGGCGTATCTGTTTACCGAAATATTATTATCGCCCCTCAGGCAGTATATGCTGTTTAATATGATTTCCCTCTATGATGTTACAATAGGCGTAACCGGCTCATTGGTGTTGGCGTATAACGGGCTTATCAAATCGGTACTACTGGTGAGGGATAAACTCCAAGGCGCGGACGACGAGGGGGCAAAGGCCGCCCTATCGCTGATTGTAGGCAGAGACACGACACCACTCACGCGCGAAGGCATTGCGAGGGCTGCCATAGAAACCGCCGCGGAGAACACCTCAGACGCCGTCATAGCCCCGCTGTTTTACTTTGCCATTGGCGGGCTGCCCCTGGCGCTGGCGTATAAGGCTATTAATACGCTTGATTCTATGATTGGCTACAAAAATGAAAAATATCTGTTTTTTGGACGCGCCGCCGCCCGGCTTGACGACCTTGCTAATTACATCCCCGCACGACTGGCCGGTGTTGTTATGGTTATAGCGGTGTTTGCAATTAATATTGTTAAATTGTTATGTTACAGGCCAGGGGGAAAACGAGCAATGAGCAAAGAAAGCGCAGACAGCGCCTCCAGCTTCACAAGCGCGCTGATGACCCTCATAAGAGACGGCAGAAACCATTCAAGCCCAAACGCCGGCATCCCGGAGGCCGCAATGGCCGGGGCGCTTGGCGTAAGACTCGGAGGCCCTTCATACTACGGCGGTACACTGGTTGAAAAACCATATATCGGCAGGGCAGACCAACCTGTCAACTCTTCAACCATCACCAGTGCCGCCACAATAACCGCCGTGTCCTCTTATATCGGATTAGTGGCGGCGGTTGCCCTTGCGTTTTTGCTTCTACTGTTTGAAGTGGCTGCGGCTGACGCGGGTAATCCCCGGCCACTGTCCGGCAACATCTTCACTGAAACCAACAACACATTTAACGTCCTGCTGGTAGATAAACATACCAATGAACTGCATGTAGTGGAAGTCAAAGACAACCTGCCGCGGATTTCCAAAAGATATGGCGTCCTGCACGGCAGAAACGACGGCGACAAGCTCAAAGAAGGAGACAACAGAACCCCTGACGGTTTTTATTATATAACAGACTTTATACCGCCGGAGAAACTCGACAATACCCTCTACGGCGATGGTGCCTATACGCTGAATTATCCAAATATGATGGATAAAATAAGGGGCAAGACCGGCCACGGTATCTGGATACATGGCCGCGGCCCGGAAAGAAATAACGAAAAAACACAGGGCTGCGTCTCCTTATCAAACAGCGACCTCGCAAATCTTAAGCCTGGCATTTTATCAGGAACACCTGTAATCATCTCTGACAGCCTTGAGTCGCTGAGCCTCGCGGACTACGCACAACGCAAAAAAAAATACATGGATATGTTTAAGGCGTTTATCTCATCATGGGAAAAAGGTGATTTCAAGGGTTTTATAAACTGCTTCGACGCAGGATTCAAAAGCTATGACGGCCTCTGTGCCGAGAGTTACCTCAGCAGAAAGAAACAACTCATGCGCGCCAACCCAAAACGAAAGATAATCACTTCAAATGTCAACATTTTTAAAGACAACACCTCTAAGCTTATGTACGCCTTTGACCAGCTCTACTGCACCACCGACACGCTGTCCTATGGCCACAAGCGGCTTTATCTGCTGGCCGAAAAAGACACCGGTTACAAAATCGTCGCCGAGGAGTTTACAAAACGAGATGTGGAACCGCTTATTGAAGAAAACGTTATATCAACCATCAATAGATGGAAGGCCGCATGGCAGGCCAAAGACATAGAAAAGTACATATCCTGTTACAGCGGCTCATTTAAATCAGACAACATGGACATAAAACAGTGGAAAGCACACAAAAAAGACCTTTTTAATGACACTAAATCCATCAAAATCAATCTCACAAACCTGAAGTTGAAGACCGTCTCACCCATGAGAGTCGTTGTCTCGTTCAGGCAGGAATACACCTCCGGGAGTGTCAAAGACAAGGGTACTAAGACACTGATACTAAGCGGCTGTCCGGGGGATTACAAGATAGTGGAAGAGGCATGGAGCGGTGCGTGAGAAGAGAACCCTTTGATAGCGCGATACGGCGGTTGACAGGGTTGCAAACAGTGCCATAATGGCATAATAAAGTGGACAATATTTATATCCAGTGCCATTATGGCGCTATCATTTTAATCTATTAATCGGTGGAGACAGGCGTGGAGCTGAGCGTGTTGGTCGTAGAAGAGCGGGAGAGGGCGGTTTGGGAAAAGGCCAGAAATTATTTGAAGAGAAAAAAAATTAAATTATATTCCGCGTCCTCCGTGAAGGAGACCTACAGGATATTAAATAAAGAACCCGTTAATATCGTACTGTCTGACTTCAATTTAAAGAATATCAATAGCCTCAATTTCCTGAAAAAAATAAAGACAATCAGGCCGGATGTGGAGATAATTTTTCTTTCAGAGCGCGCGCCGCTTTCTAAGGCGATAGAGGCGATGAAGGCGGGCGCGTATGATTTCTATGAGTTTCCCATTAATATGAAACTCCTGATGACGGTGATTGAAAAGGCGGCGGAGAAGCAGACCCTGTACATAGAGAAGACGAAACTAGAGAAGAAGTTCAAAGAACGCGTCAACTATGGGAACATAATCGGCAGGAGCAAGGCCATGCAGTATATCATAGACATAGTTGGCTCTGTGGCGTCAAAAAACGTAAACATCCTGTTAACCGGAGAAACGGGCACGGGTAAGGAGATGATAGCCAACGCGATTCACTACAACAGCAGCCGCTCTGCTGGTCCATATGTCAAGGTCAACTGTGCCGTGTTCAATGAGGGCATTTTAGAGTCGGAGCTTTTTGGGCACGAAAAAGGGGCGTTTACGGGGGCTGCGGCAAGGAGGCTGGGGCGTTTTGAACTGGCAAACGGCGGCACGATATTTCTTGATGAGATAGCGGATTTGCCGCTTGGCACACAGATTAAACTGTTGAGAATCCTGCAGGAGAAGGAATTTGAGCGTGTCGGCGGCAATGAGACCATAAAAGTGGACGTAAGGGTCATTGCGGCCACAAACGGAGACCTCAGAAGGCTTATTGACGAGGGCAAGTTCAGAGACGACCTGTACTATCGCCTCAATGTGGTGAAAATTGACCTGCCCGCGCTCAGGGAGAGAAAAGAGGATTTTCCTCTGTTAGCCAGCTATTTTATCAATAAATTAAACGAGGAGAAGGGTTATAAAATAAAGGGTATATCGAAGGACGCGATGCAGACGCTGTTGAGCTACCAGTGGCCTGGAAATGTAAGGGAACTTGAAAACGCCCTCGAATCCGCGATGGCGCTGGCAAAAAAAGACTTCATTGAGGCCAGTTACCTGCCGGCGTTTTTACTCATGTCAGAGCCGCAGCACAGTGATTGCTATCGAATCTCCAACAACCTCACACTTTCAGAGGTAGAACGTGAACTCATACGCCTGACCCTCGATAAGACAAACGGGAACAAGACAGCCGCCGCCAAGACACTCGGTATCGGCCTTAGAAGCCTCCACAGAAAGATAAAGGAGATAAAATCGGGTACGCCGTAGCCGCCAACGAGCGGCCCAAAATTAACAGATAAAACGTTGGCAAAAATACGGGTGAAGGGGGGTTACCCCCCTTCGTCTTTAATCCTTTATTATGCACAGGGTAATCGTGCCATTATGGCACGATGTATGTGCGGCAAAAAGCACTAACAAGGCCAGTAAAGGGTAGGTCTTCATTCTTTTTTTGCATAATTAATTGGCATGAATATTGCATATAACACATAGGCGCAGGAAATCCTTCATTTTGGAGGATCAATACACTGAGAACACACGGAGAAAGATGAAAAACGCTACACTTTCGCAGGAGGAAGAACCTCCAAGCTTGCAAAGCGCTCAGTTATTCGACTACGATGTGCATGACACCCTTGAGCCATCTAACTCGATTATCCGCAGCCTTTGGCCCTCCGTCACCGCCGACGATTGGAATGACTGGTACTGGCAGTTGTCAAACAGATTAAGATCAGTATATGCACTTTCGGCGTTACTTGATTTAAAACCTCAGCAGATAGCGAAGTATAAGCAGTTAATAGACAAGTACCACTATTCTATCACACCTTATTACTTGTCCTTGATTGATTGGACTGACCCGCGTGACCCGATAAGGCGGCAGTGTATCCCCGACTTTAAGGAGATAGATTATGTAGACATTGGCGATAAAGACCCGCTTGAGGAGGAAGACGACACTCAGGTTGTCGGCCTCGTGCACAGATATCCTGACAGGGTGCTGATGCTGGTTACGAATTCATGCGCCATGTACTGCCGCCACTGTACCAGAAAGAGGATATGGCAGGATGGAGAGTCGATTAGGAGCAAGAAAGAGCTGCTTGCAATGGTGAACTACGTTAGAGGCGTGCCCGAGGTAAGAGAGGTAATCATATCCGGGGGCGACCCGCTGACGATGAACATAGAGACGTTGGACTGGTTTTTGGGGGAGTTAAGGACAATTCCACACCTTGAGGTGATAAGAATAGGGACAAGAATCCCTGTTGTACTACCGATGAGGATAACCGATGAGCTTGCCTCGATGTTGTCACGGCACAGGCCGTTGTGGATAAATACGCAATTTAACCATCCGCGCGAGGTAACGCCGGAGGCGCAGGAGGCCTGTGACAAGATTCTAAGGGCTGGCATACCGGTGTCCAACCAATCCGTCTTGCTTAAGGGCATAAACGACTCTGTTGAGACGATGAGGTCCCTTTGCCACGCGCTACAGAGGATAATGGTTCGGCCATATTACCTGTACCAGTGCGACCCTGTGAAGGGGGCTGAGCATTTCAGGACAAGCGTCTGGAAGGGGATAGAGATAATTGAGCAGATGCGTGGATTTACTGGCGGGCTGTGTGTGCCAACGTTTGTGGTGGACGCCCCCGGTGGTGGCGGCAAGGTGCCGCTTCAGCCGTTTTACCTCCTTTCGGCCTCTGATGACGAGGTGATTTTAAGAAACTACGAGGGGATGATTGTCAGATATCACAATCCAGTAGATAAGGACCCACGTCCCGCCAGCAAGGCCAAAAAAAGTAAGGTGCCTGTTGACGCGGCGCGCTACAAAAGAAGGACAGAAAAAAACCTGTTCTCTGACAAGGCGCAATGAACATCGGCCTGACGTTTGACCTCAGAACGCAATACGAGCAAATGGGGCTGTCCAAAGAGCAGACCGCCGAGTTCGACTCCGAGGAGACTATAGATTACCTTGAGCAGGGCATCAGGAGCGCCGGGCACGAGGTATCAAGGATAGGCAATATCAAAAGTCTCGTAGAGAAACTTGCGTTGGGCATGAGATGGGACCTCGTCTTTAACATCTCCGAGGGCCTGCATGGCAGGAGCAGAGAGGCGCAGATTCCCGCGCTGCTTGAGGCCTACTCTATCCCATATACGTTTAGCGACCCGCTTACGCTTGCCCTGTCATTAGACAAGGCAATGGCGAAGGCCGTAGTGCGTGTGGCCGGAGTGCTGACGCCGGATTATTTCGTAGTAGATTCTTTCGAAAGGGCTGCCTTGCCGCCATTGAAGGGCTTCCCGCTATTTATAAAACCACTTTCTGAGGGCACGGGCAAGGGGATTGATACCGCCTCTATTGTCTGGGATGAGCAAGCGTTCAAGGAGCGCTGCGAATTCGTCCTAAAAATGTACAATCAACCGGCCATCGTGGAGGAGTACCTGCCGGGCAGGGAATTCACCGTCGGCATTTTAGGCACTGGCAAAAACGCGAGCGCGGTGGGAACAATGGAAGTAAAACTGCTTGATAACGCCGACCCGCTGGTGTATTCATATGCCAATAAGGAGTTCTGCGAGGATAGGGTCAAATATGTACTCTGCCGCGATGAGGCTATTGTCAGGGAGGCGTCAGAGATAGCGCTCATGGCGTACAGGGCGATAGGTGCCAGAGACGCGGGCAGGGTTGACCTAAAGGGGGATGCGGCAGGGCGTCTTTCATTTATTGAGATAAACCCCCTTGCGGGGCTGCACCCGTCACACTCTGACCTGCCCATATTGTGTGCCTTAAACGACATTGGCTATGATGAGCTGATCTCAGGGATAATTCAATCCGCCTTAGAGCGCAGCGAAATAAAACCCCTGGCCGCGGGCAGATGGCAGCCGGACAACTGTGAAAATTGCAGTCGTTCATGAACAAATCATAGAGGGAAGGCCGGACTCCGAGGACCTGCTTGATGAGCTTGCCGTTGTCACCGCCGCGTTGCGCCTTCTCGGTTTTGAATATGAGACCATTGCCCTTGCCGCCGGTTTACATGGGCTATATGAGTTGCTTGGGCGTCTGTCAATGTTTTGCCCTGATGTGGTATTTGATTTAGTCGAAGGCCATGAGGCAGGCCAGAGGCTGTTCCCCGCTGTTGCCGGGTTTTTTGAGCTTGCCGGGTTTCCTCTTACAGGCTGCCGATACGACGCCATCCTGACAACGACCAATAAGATTATCTCCAAGTCCATGATGAGAGCCGGTGGTATTCCAACACCCGCGTGGCATATTTATGACGGTATGTCCCTGTCTCTGCCACCGCAATGTGCATACATAGTAAAACCCTCGTGTGAGGACGCATCAGTGGGAATTGATGACGCATCTGTGTTTACTGATTGTGAAAGGCTTCTGGAGGCGTTGCCTACGACATTCGCCACACACAGGCAGCCGCTTCTGATAGAGGCCTTTATTGCGGGCAGGGAAATCAACGTCTCCATAATTGAACACAAGGACGGCAGTCCCGAGGTCCTCCCGATTGCTGAAATAGTCTTTAAAGACTGGCCACCGGATAAACCAGAAATAGTCAACTACGATGCAAAATGGTTGCCGCAGTCCTTTGAGTACAATAACACGATAAGGCGATTTAACCAGGAAGGCATCAGCGCCAGCCAAGTCACGCAAACCGCGTTGCAGTGCTGGCGGCTCTTTGGCCTCAGGGGATACGCCCGTGTGGACATGCGGGTAGCCAGCGCAGGCGACATATACGTTATCGAGGTAAACGCCAATCCCTGCATATCGCACGATTCGGGATTCATGGCGGCAGCAGCGCAGGCCGACTATACAGAGACAGACATCATAAGAATGATAATCGAGGCATCTTTGAGAAGATGAAAAACCTATTAATTACGTTAAGGACATCGGCCATGCAATCTGACATCTCACCGGTAAGGCAAATCCTTGAGTCAACGGGCGTATTCCACCCGCGGGAGATTGCCGTGGCGATAGAGCTGATTGATGATAATCTCTCAAAGCGGGACCAAAGCGAATACAAGTTTATATTCGCCGATGTCGGCGGAAGGGCGGTCGGCTATATATGTTACGGCCCGATAACGATGACCGAGGCGGGGTATGATATTTACTGGATTGCCGTGCGGAAAGACATGCAGGGTAGGGGGGTTGCCGGGCTGTTGATAGATGAGGCGCAAAGGCGCATAATTGAGACCGGCGGGAAATTTGTCTACATAGAAACCTCTGCTAAAGAGCAGTACAGACCAGCGCGCGAGTTTTATCTGACACACGGCTACGTATGCGTGGCCACCGTGCCGCACTACTATGCGGAGGGTGACGACAAGGCCGTGTTTATGAAAATTGTACGCTAAACCTCACTCCGCGACAAAAAAATTGTCTCCACTCGGCTTGTCTTGTCGTCATTCCGGCTTGCAGACTGTGTCATAATAGTAGGCCAGCCCCCCCCCC
>JADFYL010000029.1 GCA_015233045.1 Nitrospirota bacterium
TAACCGAAAAGATACCCAATTCGGTAAACGTGGGGCTTCGGCCAAGTATACTAACAACCCGGCCATATTCGTCGGGCGTCAGCCCGTGTTCTCTTATCAGCTCTTCAGTTATTAAGGGTTCTTTCACTTAGGCGACCTGTTTAGACGACCTGTTCACTGGCGACCCGTTCACTGGCTAACTTGTTCGCAAACTCCACCTATCTTAACACAAACGGCAAAATTTTGTCCTATGAAAAAAATTAATGGTCTCGTCTATGTTCCATAGCCATCATCAGGAATCCAGAAAAGCATCCGTTATCCTGGGCAAGTGAAGGGGAAACGTGTTCTTTCATCTCATTTATGATGTCCCTGTATTTTTTGTAGAATTGATATGTGGGATTAGGTTTATACTCAAGCCCTTTTAAATCAAAAAATTCAATAACACCCTTGACTGTGGTAGGCTTTATGAGTACTTCCGTTTCTGGATATACATAGAAAGGGCAGACGGTCACTAAAGGCCACTTCGCCAGATTTCCATCTTTTAATATGCTGACAAGCATTTCAAAACCTGATTCTTTCTCTGCGTAGAGAAATGTAAACAAGGCGTTTGAGATTTGCTCCTGCATGGATGAGGGCAAGGCCCTTGCAAAATCCCGAAACCTGGGCTTTTCAAATATTGAAATTAACGAGGAACGGCTGACAACCTGGATCATTCCATCAACAATATCAGGCGGGTTTTCAAAGTTGGCCTTATCAAAAACTTTGCATACAAGCTGTCTCATTTGTACAGGTTTATGTTTCTTTACAATTTGTTGCATAACGGGGTTATCAAATCCCCCTGGATAGAGGTCAAAAAAATCCTGCTCAGCTTGCCTGAGTTTTACTATATCCATAATTTAACAACCCTCCTTCAGGCGTTACTCGAATACATCCTCAATATTGACTTGCAGCCCTTCTATAACCTTAGACGTAACCACGCCTTCAATCGCTGCAACTGTGAAGAGCTTATACTTATCGCCCTCAATGGTGAATATCTCAATCTTTTTTTGTTCCGGCATGACAATCCAGTACTCCGGCACACCGTATTTCTCGTAAATGGCCTTCTTAACTTCGGTATCATTTTCGTAACTGCCCGGAGATACTATCTCACAAACCATATCCGGCACGCCTCTTATCCAGTCCTGAAGAATGCCCCGGTTGTCCTTCTCAACAAACAGTATATCGGGTTGAAGCCTGTTGAATCCTTCTTCAAAGATAACATCAAGAGGTGAAAAATATAATTTCCCCAGATTATTTATTTTGATATGTTGACGCAAAATATCATACAAGTTAGCTGCTATGTCCTGATGCTGTCTAAATGGACTAGGCCCCATGACTTCCACCCCGTTGATGATTTCGGTTAAATCAAAATCTGCTTCCAGTGTTTTCATGATGACATTATATCGCTGAACGTATGGATTTGTCTATGCGCTATTGCAGGGCAACGAGCGCATCTTATCGCGAAAGTAACAAAAACTCTGGGATTTGTTTGTTTCCACATCCATGTGGGGGGTGATGGTTATAGCCCATTTTGATTTTTCGGCACCGACGCCATGTGTTGCTTTCAGTTGTTCTGCTCCGCCAGCGAATACGGCGTCAGCCAGTCTCTCCCATGTACCGCAGATACTATCGTTTTTATATTTGCGCAGCTCTTTGTCTTTTGCCTTTGGATAAGCCTTTTTTATCGCGGGTAAATCTCCAAGCAGCCACGCCTCAATCTCTTCTACGGCGATACAAAATACGGCTTTTGGTTTTGGATTACAATCATTTAAAATACCCAACAGTTTATTGCGAAAATTCTTCCGACATTTACTGTCCAAATCGTAAACCACGACAACGGCACCAGGATAATTTGAGCTATGGTTCTTCCATATAGTGTATTCTAAATTCTATTGGCCCTGTTTGCCCCTGAGAACGAATCCTTTCAAAGCCACCGCGCTTATCACATGCCTCTTCGACCCATAGTTTCAGGCAGTCAGCTAAAAATCCGAAGGCATCGAAAAATGTGCTCTTACCCACGCCGTTTTTGCCTATCACGGCACTCAAAGGTGTCAGGGGTTGCGCCCCCTCTGTGTCCCAAAGTTTGCCGATGTATACATCCTTGAGCACCCCGAAGTTCCTTACCCTAAAACCTTCAATTGCCGCCATTTCTATCTCCTGATGACCGAAAGATACCCAATTCGAAATCTCCCCTATTTTAACACAAGCGGCAAAATATATTTTTGTTGATTCTTGCTAAATGTTGTATAATAGCGGTTTAAAATCACTAACGGAGGACGAGACATGGCCGACGAACATTCTTTTGACATTGGCTGTCAGGTAGATATGCAGGAAGTTACCAACGCCGTAAACCAGAGCATGAAGGAGATCAGCCAGCGCTTCGACTTCAAGGGTAGTAAGAGCAACATTGAAATAGACAAAGGAAACAACGCTATTATTGTTACATCAGATGACGAGTTCAAACTGAAAAATGTCCTCGACATCCTTCAGGCCAAACTGGTCAAACGCGAGGTATCCCTGAAGGCACTCTCATACGGCAAGGCAGAACCAGCAGCCGCAAATACCGTTAAGCAGAAGATAACCCTCCAACAGGGCGTTCCTATTGACAAGGCTAAGGAAATCGTAAAAATCGTTAAAGACATGAAGCTCAAGGTATCCTCGGAAATTCAGGGTGACTCAGTCAGGGTCAGAGGTAAAAAACTCGACGACCTTCAGACCATCATTGATAAAATCAAGGGACAGGACTTCGATATACATCTGCAATTTACTAATTACAGGTAAGAAATTAGACTGATAAATCAAGGAGGGGGGTAATGGCATCAGGATTTAATGACCTTATAGACTCGACAATGAATTTCGTAAAAGAACAATTCGGCCAGACGGGCCAACCAAGTGTTAATGTTTTCTGGGATTACCTGACGCTGCTTCAGAACAGGGGATTCGCCATGAGCAATGACTTTACAGAGTTCACTTCGCGCGTTTTGGAAGCCATGATTGATTACCAAAAGGCCACCGCTTCCACTTCCGGCATGGAGACTCAACTCATCGAAATCACACAAGTTATGCTCGATTTTATCAAAGACTCTAAAGGTACGGGAAACTGGAACGATTTTATGAGCCAACTGGCAGATAAACAAATCCAGCTCACCGACGAATACACTCAGTATATAAAGCGAGTGATAGAAGCGGTACATACTGTATATTCATATCAAATCTGGTAGTGGTTATTCTTACAGATCGCCGTTACATGTGGGTAAGGCATGAAGATTGACGACTTGAGAAGTATAGGGCGGGAGCTGCTTGCCGAGGTGCCACGGTATCGTTTCGCCGCTGACGCACGCAAGGGACTTCGAAGAGGGGCCGGCGGGGATACGACATTCCCTATGGATTTGATTGCGGAGGAGATAATTATCTCACGTATAAAATCTATGGGTGAGCCTGTCAGCATAGTCTCCGAGGAGTTTGGCATAGAAGACGAGGACAGTTCCCGGCTCAGGGTAATCATTGACCCGATAGACGGCAGTAAGAACGCCATAAACGGTCTGCCCATATTCTGCTCCTCTATTGCGGTTGCCCGCGGCACAAGGCTCGATGACGTATTCATGGGATATATCGTCAATCTCATAAGCGCTGACGAGTTTTGGGCGGTCAAAGGAGATGGGGCCTGTTACTTTAACGGGGAAAAAGCACATACGACAAAAGACGATAAAATCGAGACAGTCCTCTATGAATCGCAGAGGCCGTCTGAGGAGCTGCCGCGCATGAACCGCCTGTTTTCTCTCACGCACAGGACACGGTGTCTTGGGGCAACCGCCCTCAACCTTGCCCATGTGGCCGCGGGTTCAGCCAGCCTGTTTGTCACACTGTCGAAATCGAGGAGCTTCGATTTTGCCGCGGGATATTTAATCGTAAAAGAGGCCGGGGGTGTCTGTACCGACGCCGAAGGCAATGACATCGGCCACATCCACACCGGACTTGGCAAGACAAACACCATACTGGCGTCATCCAACTCGCGGGTTCACGCGGAGGCCCTCAACGCCCTGAACAATCCCCCGAGTCCATAACCCATGGTGCCAACAAGCTCATCCGACAGCTCCATCTTCAGCCGGTTTGTTGAATCGGCGGCGAAGAACTCCACAAAAAAGGCATTTATATACTGTGCAGCCGCAAATTGCCAGACATATACGTATGCTGACATTCTCAACAAGGTAGTCTCTATCGCCGTACTCCTGAAAGACGCTGGATTAACTGCCGGGACGAGGGCGGCGATATGTGCTGAAAACTCGCCGCAGTGGTGCGCGTCATACCTTGCTGTAACGGCGGCGGGCGGTGTTTCAGTCCCGCTGGATGCGGAACTTGGCGAGGGGGAAATCAGAAATCTGCTGCTGAACTCCGCCGCCACCGCTATCTTTACAAGCCGTAGTACGAAGGACAAGGTGCAAAAGGCGATTGAGGGTTCAGGGGTCCGGCTCATATCATTTGATTCAGTGGAGTTTAATAACGTATGGGAAGGCAGTGTTCAGCGCGTCAGTCCTGCCGAATTCACTCCCGCACTGCCGATGCCTGATGACATCGCCTCTATAATATACACATCCGGCACAACGTCAACCCCCAAGGGGGTCATCCTGACACATGGGAATTTCCTCTCCGACGCCGAGTCGGTAATCGAAACTAAGCTCATAAACGCCTCAGACAATGTCCTTTCAGTGCTCCCCCTTCATCACACCTACCCCTTTATGTGCACGTTTTTAGTGCCCTTACTAATCGGGGCAACGATAACATATCCACCCGGCCTTAAGGGGCAGGAGCTGACAGATACGATTCGCAGTCAGGGGGTTACTATTTTAATCGCTATTCCACGCCTGCTGGAGATGTTTTTGACCGCCATAGAAAAAAAGATAACGGCAAAACCAAGGCCAGCGCGTCTTGCCATTAATGCTATGCTCACCATATCGCACTCGCTGCGGCGCACGCTTGATATAAACGTCGGCGGGCAGTTCTTTAAGGCCGTGCAAGGGCAATTCGGCGGGCAGTTCAGGTTTATCTCCTCCGGTGGGGCGAGACTAAAGCCCGATGTGATGACACGCCTTGAGTCCTACGGGTTTACCGTCGTAGAGGGCTACGGCCTTACAGAGACTTCGCCTGTGGTTACGTTTAATCCACTGGGGAAACGACGGCCCGGCTCTGCCGGTGTGCCGCTTAAAGGGGTACAAATTGACGCCCCACGAAAGACGGGAAACGCCCCACCGCATGAGGGCGAGATACTAATAAAGGGGCCGATGGTAACGCGGGGATATTTAAATATGCCGGAGGAGACAGAAAATGCCTTTATTGGCGGCGCAGCCACATCCTCCGGCTGGTTTCATAGCGGCGACCTTGGATATATTGACGAAGACGGCTATCTGTTTATCACCGGCAGGAGCAAGGAGGTAATCGTCCTAAGCTCAGGGAAAAATGTCTATCCCGAAGATGTGGAACAGGCGTATTCGGGCATCGCGCTGATAAAAGAAATCTACGTATATTCAGACGCCCCTGACAGCGACACTATCCGGGCCATAATAGTCCCCGATATGGATTACGCCAAAAGGATGAGGATAGCCACAGTTGAAACCGCCATCAAATGGGAAATAAACAACGTATCCACGGGGCTGCCGCCGTATATGAGGATAAAGGGCTTTACACTTCACTCTGAACCGCTGCCAAGGACGAGGCTGGGTAAGATACAGAGGTTTCAGATGCGTGCAATTGCGACCACCACCGCCCCCGCTGCCGCGCCACCCACAGAGCAACAGATTCCCTCAGACCCTTACACCGCCGTCGTTATATCAATAATAAAGGAGCTTATGGCACTAACGCGGGCAGTCTCCATTGAAGAGAACCTTGAGCTTGACCTCGGTATTGATTCACTGACGCGGCTGGAGCTGATGAGTGCGCTTGAAGAGCACTTTAAGGCGCGGCTTCCTGCTGGTTTTGGGCAGGCAATCCACACCGTTAAGGAATTGTCCGACGACCTAAGAGTTTTCTGTGATGGAGCCGGGGTTAATTCTGATGCGGCCGTCTTCAACGATGAGACACAAAGCGGGTTTAAGGAGATGTTTAGCGCGGCTCCCCCTGACGCGCAAGACCTGAACAGAATTGGCCTTCGTAATACCGTGTTTGAGAGGATGTTTACACGGGCGGTGCTGTGGACACTAAGGCAGTGTATCAGGCGATTTTACAAGGGGCAGCTTCGTGGGCTTGATAATCTTACCGCCCCACCCTATCTCATATGCCTAAACCATACGAGTTATCTTGACGCCTTTATAGTGGCAGGGCTTCTGCCGTGGGCAGTATTTAGTAAATTATATTTCCAGGGCGCTGAGGACATATTTAGAGGCGCGACGGCGCGGGTTTTAGCGCGGCTTGGCCATGTGATACCTATTGACCCGAACGTGAATTTAGAGAAGGCGATGACGATGTCGGCGTACCTGTTGAGGCAGGGATTGTCGCTGTGCATATTTCCAGAGGGGGCGCGTTCGGTTGACGGCACGCTTCAGGAGTTTAAGAAGGGCGTGGGAATACTATCAAAGGAGTGCGGGGTGCCAATAATCCCCGCGCGAATAGACGGGGCATATGAGGCGCTGCCAAGGGGTGCCTTCAGGCCAAGACCAAGCCGCATAACCCTAAGCTGCGGCAAACCCATCTACCCAAGCGGCTCGTATCAATCAATAAGCGACGAGGTGAAGGCGGCGATTGCAGAAATGGAGAGATATGGTTAAGGGAAATCCTTGCGCGTGGAGCTAAACGTCAAGCACATATTTAAATTCACTAAAATAAAGTCTGCCCTTCTTTGCACCCAGTTCAGTGTCCACATCATTTCTTTCTGAAGAAATAACATTAGGATTTTTCCTTGATGTTACTATATATGCGTTTACTGATTCAGATTTTTTATAAAACTCGTTTGTCTTAAATTTATCTAATGTCGCAAGGATTTGCTTAACGGCATATGGTACATTCCTTCCTTTCAACTCGACAAAGTAAAATTTTGATTCATTACAATTAATGAATAAATAATCGCATTTCTTTTGCTCCTTTTTAATAATACAACCGTCTATCTCAATTACCATGAATCTTTTTTTAGAGATATTATTTATTATGAACTCCTTGTTATTTTCTTCTACATGGAATCCCTCATCACTGCTGTCGCATAAGATACAATGTTTAAATCCAGGATAATCATTTATGAATGTTTTACAAGGCATATTTTTTATTTAACATCAAGTAGTTTTTCATAATCATCTTCTATATCATCAGATGCTTTATCAATTGCTTCTGCCTTGATAAAATTAAGTTTTCTGTCTATTATATCGACATATCCTCCATCTTTCAGTTCGAACACACCCATTTTATCTATGTCTATCCACTTTCTTTTATCGACAATTTCGGATACTTCACTTTCTTTGCCGGTTTTTTTGGCAATGTTGTTTGCAAATATCAGATTATTAAGGCTTGTCAAAATGTATGGGCTATGAGTGGTTATTATCATCTGGCTATTGGTGGCTTTCATAACGAAACTTATAAATTCAACCAGTTTCCTTTGAGCTATAGGGTATAGGTGCGCTTCAGGTTCCTCTACAATGAATAAAACTTTTTGCTCATCAAGCAGTATCTTATATAACGTTAATAAAATCCAGAGACTTTCTTGCTGTCCCGAAGAGGCAAATTGTATTTCTACGTATTTATCTTTTCCTATATATAATCTATCTTCATCATTTTCATATACATAATCAGCTTTTAGTATTTCTTTCATCATATCAATTGCTTTGGTATGAGAAGGTGTTCCTTCTATATTTTCTTTCATAACTTGTGAATGAAAAAACCTAAAGCGTTTAATCCTTTCTATAAAATTACCAGTTAAGAGATCTTTACGCTTAATATCTTCTTTATCCATCAGATCAGCAAATACCGTTGCCATAGTTCGCCCTGCTGGAATATAGATGACAGTAGTATCGTCATTAAACAATTTGTTTAATTCATTTTTTAATTCTTTAAAATACCTTTCTTTCTCTTCATTAAGCATCGCAATATCCACATCTGATAACGAATTTGTTAACTTCTCATCAATAAGCCTTATCTTTTTCTTATTAAGAATAGTTTTATCATATAACTGAAAATAAGCATATTCCAATGGGTGGCTCATTTGAATATCAAGATTAGGCATAGTATTCTTATTTGTCGTAGTCTCTAAAGTTATTGCTATATCTATATCCTCAGTATATATGCTGTTATTACGATACGTTTGGTTACTATAACTATACTGGATAGTCATATCTCCTGTGAGATATGTATGTCCGTAAATATCATGAAATTTGCGTGTTATTCGTTTTATGAAATCATTATGTAAATCAGTGATAACACTTTCATTGTAATCAGGTAACTTCTTCATGGCTTCACTGAAATGCCTATACATCTCGTCTTTTATAGTTCGAAAGAAATAAACCAACTTACTAATCGTGCTCTTGCCTGTGGCCTGTTGGCCTATCAGGACGAGGTAATCCTTCACTTCTATTTGCAGGTACTTTATGGGACCAAGATTCTCAAATAGGATCTCATGCAAAATCGGCTCCTCTTTCATAAAATAATGATACCACATTAAGCTATTATATATCAATTTACCATTGACAAAGCCCCTATGCAATGTTTTAACCTATCGGTATGAAAACTGCGGGTGTGATTTTGTTGATGATTTTTGCCCTGACATTGGCAGTGGTGCCGCATGGGCAAGGTGGTCACGGCGGTAAGTCACCCTCGTTTGCCACACTCAATGTCTGTGCCACACCCACGGCGTATCTTTCTAATTTACCGGCGGATATACCGGTTATTAACGAATCTGATTTCTGGGTCATTTCGCCATATGTTTCAGAACCCAGATTATTTAAGTTATTTGCTTCCCATGAACCAGTTTTTTCTGACGAAATAAGCCATCCTCCAAACTCAATAGCTACGCCTTAAGACAGCCTGTTTTGCGTTAATGACCTGTGCAGACGGCATTTGCGTGCTGTTTAATTTATGCTGTTAATGGAGGATTATCATGAGAAAAACTATATATCAATTTTTTTTCGGGGCAGCCGCGTTTGCCCTGATTGCAATAATAGGAGTTCTAACCCCGTCAGACGTCAGGGCATGTGCCAGTTGCGGCTGTACGCTTAGTTCAGACTGGGATAACCTACAGTTCTCGTCAACGTCAGGGCTAAAGCTCGATTTTCGCTATGATTATCTGAGTCAAAATCAACTGCGCAGCGGCACCGGCACGATCTCACCCGCCGACGCAAGCCAGATTATGAACAACGGCAATCCGCAGGAAGTCGAAAAATACACCCACAACAACTATCTCACACTGGGGGCTGACTACACGTTTAGCCGCGAATGGGGAGTTAATCTCCAGGTACCTTATATCAATCGCGACCACAGCACACTTGGCACGGCCTCAGATGGTTACACGCCTGGCGACGGCGGGGGCCAGTACAATTCACATACCTCAAATATTGGAGATATTAAGCTGCTGGGGCGCTATCAGGGGTTTACGCCAGAGTGTAACCTTGGCGTCCTTTTTGGGTTTAAACTCCCCACCGGCAAATACACGTTGACAGGGACATCAACCGATTCGACATCACCAGGGCCAGTTGCCATTGACCGCGGCCTGCAGCCAGGCACCGGCACTACTGACGTAATCATTGGCATATACTATACCAACAACATAACCCCGTCACTTGATTACTTCGCACAGGCGACTTATCAGGCCGCTCTCTATGAAAGAGATCACTACAGGCCAGGCCAGGGTGTTAATCTTAATCTGGGGCTTCGCTACATGGACCTGCACATATTTTATCCCCAGGTTCAGCTTAACTTCCGGTATGCCCGCCACGATGTGGGAGAAAACGCGGACACAGTAAGCACAGGGGGAACACTGCTGTACATTAGTCCTGGCGTCAGCGTGCCGATAGGGGAGCATGTCTCGGCGTACAGCTTCGTTCAATTGCCTATTTATCAGAACGTTAACGGGGTGCAGCTTGCGCCGCGCTATACGATGTCTTTTGGTGTGCGATACACTTTTTAGGCGCTCACATTTTAGAAGCTATGGACACGCACGGACGTTTCCACTGCGGCACAAGACCTCGTTCTATCTGTTATTTCGTGCAGATACAGGCGATATTGTTGAAGTATGTCGTGCCGTTAATAGTATTGGGGTGGATTTTAACGAATTCGACTTCCCTAAACAACGGGGTCAGCAGGTGGCTTAGGGTGCTTTGATTGAAGAAATTAACGTGCGTCGCCTCAAGGATGTGCCACGGCACTACGTTGTGCTGGTAACACACCGGGATTGCGCTTATGTCGGGGACGGTTATAATAGCCCTCTTCCTTGCGATTCGCGCAATTTCTTTTACCGCGCCTTCAAAGTCGGAGATATGCTCAATGACCTCTGTGCAGATGACACTCTCAAAACTCCCATCTTCAAACGGGTACCATGAGCCATTAGAATAAATAGTCACGTACTGTTGAATGTCCGGGTACAGGTTTTCAATGATTGCCGCACTCTCCAGCTCTATGCCAAAGGCCTCTATACCTATGCCGCGAAGATTTCTTATCAGAGCGCCGCTTCCACACCCGAAATCCAGTACCGGCGACAGCAGGTAGCTGCTGGCTAAATTCATAATAACATCAGACACGAATCTGGACGCTGGCGCGGAGCCGTATATATCATCCCGCGTGGCCGCTGTTGTCCTTGAAATAAGCCCCGCGTAATGAGGGGCTGCAACCTGATATTCGATCTTCGAAGTGAATACATCCTCCTCCCTGAAGGTCACTCTTATGTCCTTAAACGGCGAAGATACCAGATACTCTATTGCAAACCCTGTAAAATGATTATTTGTACCGGCGTGAACCGCTATGTCAGCCCTGTATACCCTGTAATAATACTCAATCGGCACTACGGTCTCGTTTATATACAATTTAATAAAGTCTAATACCTGCGAAATATGCTCTAAACACCAGCCTTCTATGCGAACAAGCCCGCATGGCTCCATATCTATCGCGTCGAAACACCCGCCCTGAAACGTCCTCAGGATTTCCTTTCGAACATTATAAAGCGGCGTCTCCACCGTATTGTCAGTCTGCGGGGGCGCGGCAGGCTCAGACCCGGCATGATGGGAACCTAACGTGACCGTCGGCAGCATCTTACGCAGTCTGTTTTTAATCCTATGTGATAAACTTTCTTTCACTCTTCTCTCTGTTGTCCCACTTCTCTCAGGTTGCCAGATTTCTCTGTGTCCTGCCGTCCATACTGTGCCTGAGCTAGCTCAGCAGTTCGATATACTAACACACTCAAAGAAAAAAAAAAAGCTGTTATTGACAAATAAACGTTTCTTTTTTATAATCAGTGATGGTCAATGGGGTTTATGGACATTGACTCCCCCGGTTGTGTTGAAGAGTCTAAGCGCTGCTTAGGTATTGATGCGGGTTTGTTCAGAGGTTTCTTGGATTTAAAAATGTTACGCTTAAATTGGCGGAAGGTCGGCAGTGGGCGGCAGGTTAAGACAGTCCGCGCCCTGATGGCTGCCATAGAAGGGTTAATCAGCAGCGTGGACATTGTTTCTTTTGATGTCTTCGATACGCTGTTTGAGAGGGAGATTGAGCCGCCCGAAAAGGTAAAAGAGGCTGCGGCGCGCGCCTTGTCGCAGTTTTTAAACGAAACCTTGGGCGTGGCATACTCATCCCATGAGGTCTATTCCCTCAGGAATCTGATAGAGGGGAAATTAAGAGAAAAATCCGGTGCCGAAGGCAAGGACACCGAATGCTCCTTTACAGCCATAGCCGATGAAATGGCACGCGCAATATCAGGGCAAGCGAATGAGCCGCTTCGCAGACAGATTATTAAATTCGACATTGACATCGAAAAAGACGTTATTTATGTAAAAGAGGGTATGATAGAAATCCTTAAGTGGCTCAAATCTCTGAATAAAAGGATAATTGCCATCTCTAACATGTATCTTGACAGGGAACACTTTGAGGAAATCTTCAAAGAAAAGGCCATAGACGGTTATTTTGACGATATTTATGTCTCCTCAGACCACGCACTGGGCAAGCACTCAGGCAAATTGTTTGACTACGTGTTATTGAAAGAGCGCGTGGCCCCGGAGCGCTTGCTGCATATCGGCGACCACGCGGAGGCGGACTACAGGGTACCCCTGCGAATGGGTATAAAGGCCATAAGGCTATACGATGTGTCGCATCTCAAGAAAAAACATATACTGCTTAACTACAACGCCCTCGCCTCTAAAAATCCCTACTGGAGGGGGCGTTACGCGCTGCAGCTCATACGTCCTCTGCGTAGCAGGGCAGGAGGGGGCGATTTTTATTACAACTATGGATATTCGTTCTTAGGCCCGGTATACGCGGCCTTTGTCTATGGCGCCATCGGGGAGATAAAGAGGCATGAGATAAAAAAAGCCTTTTTTATCTCCAGAGAAGGGGAGCTGTTCTTAAACATCTATAATATATTTGCACCGGCATTATTAACGGCAAAAGAAACTCCCACGGCTGACTATGTCTATTTAACGAGAAAATCTACCGCCCTGGCCTCCTTATGCAAAGGGCTTCCGCTGGATAAGGCGCTGCTTGGGCTTTGCAACCCGGCTCAAAAGGGCATATACTCTATTTTGAACGTCTTTGGGTTATATCATAAGGATATTGCGGCGCTTCTGGGGAAACACGGCTTTAAACACATTGAAGAGCCTATATGGAATTACAACGATTCGCGGATTACTGATTTGCTTGCTGATAAGGACTTTCAGGGTCTCGTGCGCGGGTACGCGGAAGTAGATAAACATAAATTAGAAAGATATCTGAATCAACTGCGATTTTTTGGCTCCGGCAAGACGGCCTTCATAGATATTGGATGGAGCGCCTCAATTCAAAAATTCCTGCAGGATACATTCATGCCGCGCCATGACTATCCCCATGTCTACGGCCTCTATTTTGGCTTCAGCAATCTTGGCCAATACAACTTTGACGAAACAAGGAACACTGTCATTGGGATACTTCTTGACCAAAGGCGGGCTTCCGCTGTTGAGCAGATATTTGCCCGTTTCGAGGAACTGTTTGAGGAAGGGGCACGATCGCTTCAACCCACTACTGTCGGCTATAAAATAAATCCCAAAACAGGTATGGTAGAGCCGGTTTTTAAAGATGATAAGGACTCTGGCAGGGCAGTCGAACTCCTTAACAACGATTTGATAAGGGCAATGAAAGAAGGCGCCGTTGATTTCTCTAAGGAATTTCTCAGGTCAGTTATGCTCACCGGCTGTACCTTTGAGGATATTAAACCGTTTATTATGACTACCGCCGAGAGATGTATCGCCTTTCCCTCAAAGGAAGAGATGAGCTACCTCTTCAGAATAAAGCACGCGGAGGACTTCGGCTCTAAAAGCGTCACTGATTTCAGCAGCGATAGAATCAAAAGCCGCACCGCCATATTAAACCCAGCCCGGTTTAAGGCAATGGTAAAGAAATCGAACTGGAGATACGGCACTGTAAAATCTATGGGGATACCGTGGGTTAACCTGCTTTTGAGATATTATGATATAATCAGGGGGTTATGAAGGATAGCTTCTATTTTACAAAAAGTCTTGATCTGAAGATATGTGGAATTGGGCAGGTAGTTTTTATAGCCCTGCTGCATAGGTTATTATTTTTTAGGAGATACTGTTACATGGACCACTATCCGGCCTTCTCACAGCTTACGGCGGCATACTTGGCTCACAGCTCTTTTTATCTTTATAACCTGGCGGTATGGATAAAGAGATTGTTTTTGAGGCTGCTAAATAGATGAAATTAAAACAGAAAATAATTGAGTTACTGGTTAAAAGCGCAGAGCCAGAGCCGGAGACTGAACAGCCACAGCCACCCCCTCCCCCTCCCCCTCCAGAGATTTCGGCCAACTGCGACAGAACCGTTTTGGCCCTCAACGCGATAGACATCATGGGCTGGGCGGTGTCACAACATGGGATAAGGACGGTAGAGGTCTCAATCAACGATATACATATAGGTTGCGCCGTGTATGGCATCGAAAGAAGCGATGTACAGGCGGCCTTCCCTGATATAGATAATGCCCGCAACGCCGGATTTTGTCTTTTCAGGACGCTTGAGCCGCCGTTGCCCACAGGCATTCACACGCTTGAAATAAAGATAACTTCAAACGGCGAACATGTGGATATAAAGAGATTTGAGCTTGATGTAATTGATACATATGAGGCGTTCTTACAAGTAGCCGTCCATTGTGACAGGGTATTATTAGATATTAAATCACTGGAAATGATCGGTTTTGCGGTGTCTCCATACCAGATTGACCGGTTGGATGTATATATTGACGATATTTATTTACACGGCGTGGCACCTGGCATACAACGGCCAGACGCTGAGGCGTTGTATCCGTGTTATAAAGGCGCCGTAAACTCGGGGTTTTGTTTATACCACGAATTTGAAGCGCCCATTGAGGAAGGCCATCATACTATTTCGTTTAAGGCAGCCACTGAGATAGGCATAGCAGAGTGCCCTAATCTGGCCGTTGAAGCGATAAGAGAAACCCCGTCCATTTTCTGCGACGAAGCTCATCTTGCCACAGACGCCATTGAAATTATCGGGTTTGCGATATCTGCAAGGAAGATTTCTGGCATAGAGGTGTACATAGATGACGCGTTTGTGGGGGTAGCCCCCTATGGACTCAGCAGAGAAGACGTCGCAAGGGCATATCCATCTCACAAAAACGCCGCTCATTCAGGGTTTTGTTTTTATAAGCCATTCGATATGCCTCTGCAGGATGGTATTCATACGCTTGCCATTAAGGCCCTAACCAAAGATGGGGATTCTTTAATTAAGCTGTGGTCGGCCCAAATTGAGGTTAATAAGACATATGAAGAGCTTACACGCCAGAGGCCGAACATATTTATAAACTGTGACAACGTGCTACTGACGTTTGACGTTATAGAGCTAACTGGTTGGGCGGTATCCCCCGTCGGGATTAAAGAGGTTGACGTTTTTATAGACGGCGTGTTTATAGACAAGGCGGTTTGCGGGGCGGAAAGAGAGGCCAGCATAGCTGATAGATACCCGTGCTGCAAAGACAGCACACACTCCGGGTTTTGTCTGTTTAAGACATTGGAAAGCCCACTGTCACAAGGGCAGCATACCGTTACGCTTAGGGTACGCTCCAACATTGGCCATGAGGGCGCTCTTGAAATAGTTTGTGAAACGGTTGAAAGTTATAAGTCATACTCACAGAGCAATCCAACGTTTTTCACATCGTTTGACACGTTACTGCTGACATGTGAAATAGCCAGGGTAATTGGATGGATTGTTACACCGTCGGGGCTACACTCAGTGGAGATTTTTGTTGACGGTAATTATGTTGGCAATTCCAAAATAACTGATAGATGCGACATCGCGCCGCGCTATCCCTGTTATAAAGACACAGAGAGGATATTCTTTACTTTAGAAAAGATATTTGAGACCCCGCTATCGCAAGGCAGACATTCGCTTACCATAAGGGCAACGGCCAGAGATGGACAGACAATGTCGTGGGATTTCGAACATGAATATATTGAAAAATATTGCGACTACCTGATGAGAACTGACCCCAAGGCGCTTATTCAATTAGATAGGGCGAATATTTCGCTGGATTTTATCGAGGCGGGAGGATGGGCGCTGTCACCTGACGGTATAGACAGGGTGGAGGTTTATCTGGACAATGAGTTTATCGCTGTAGCCCATTATGGACTTGAGCGCGCGGATATGACAGAGACATTCCCTCTGCTAAAGGCGTTTCCAGATGGTGCAGACTGCGGGTTTATCTTATATCAGAAATTAGACAAGGAGCTTTCGGCAGGTTATCACACGCTCAAAATAGAGGCAGTTTCCGCGTCTGGACTTGCAGGGGCGATGTATGAATATAATTTTATCAACAGGCTGTATAAAGAAACTGCCTTTGACATACCAAGAGTTCTTATAGCCTGCGACAAGCTGCTGACAACCCTTGACTTTATTGAAGTCGAGGGTTGGGCGCTTTCACCTGACGGGATAGACAAGGTGGAGGTGTATCTGGACGATGAGTTCATTGGCACTGCCCATTATGGATTTACACGCGGCGATATGACAGAGACATTCCCTCTGCTAAAGGCGTTTCCAGACGGGGCGAACTGCGGGTTTATCTTATATCAGAAATTAGACAAGGAGCTGTCTGTAGGTTATCACACACTCAAGGCAGTCGCGGTCTCCACATTAGGACTTACCAGGGCAGTGTATGAGTGTAATTTTACTTGCAGGCTATACAATGAGTATCGCCATGACGTACCGCGGGTCAATCTAAGCTGCGATAAGGTGCTGATAACCCTTGACTTTATTGAAGTCGAGGGCTGGGCGCTTTCACCTGACGGGATAGACAAGGTGGAGGTGTATCTGGATAGTGGGCTTATTGGCACTGCCAGTTATGGATTTACGCGCGCGGATATGGAGGAGACATACCCATTACTGAGGACATACCAAAACGGGGTATCTTGCGGATTTTGTCTATATCAGAAATTAGACAGGGCGCTGCCGGTGGGTTATCACACACTCAAAGTAGTGGCGTTTTCCACGTCCGGACTTACGAGGGAAATATACGAATACAATTTTATCAACAGGCCATACAAAGAATATCTCCATGATGTGCCGAGGATAATTCTAAGCTGCGACAAACTTCTTGTAACCCCTGACGTCATAGAAGCCGAGGGCTGGGCGGCCAGCCCTGACGGGGTAAGAGGTGTGGAGGTTTATGTTGATGACCAGTACATTGACAAGGCGTTTCATGGCATCAGCACACAGGAGATTGGAAGGATTCTCCCCTGTTATGACAACAGCGCACATTCGGGCTTTGTCCTTTATAACGCGTATGAGAATAGTTTTACCGCTGGCGACCATTGCGTTACGCTTAAAATAATATCCGAAACAGGTCTTGTCAGGGAATGGTCAACGCAGTACTATGTCGCTGATTCGTATGAAAAATATCTGGAAAAAATACAACATCCACCTCTGAGTAAGATAAAAGGCGTTATAGAGGAGTTTCTGTACAGGCCTAAGATATCTGTTGTCACACCGGTATATAACGTATCCCCCCAGTGGCTGGACAGGTGCATTCAATCGGTGGTAGACCAGTACTACGAAAACTGGGAGCTTTGTATCTACGACGACGCCTCTACGCACAAGGAGACAATCGAATGCCTTTATAAATGGAAAGACGCGGATTCGAGGATTAAGATTTCCTTAGGCACAGTGAATATGCACATCTCAGGGGCGACAAACGAGGCTCTGAAAATGGCCGAAGGGGAGTTCATTGCCCTGCTTGATAACGACGACGAGTTGACAAAGGACGCACTCTATGAGAATGTAAAACTCCTCAACAGCAACCATGAGCTGGATCTCATCTACAGCGACGAGGACAAGCTGGAGAAAGACGGCACACTCTGTGACCCGTTTTTTAAGCCGGACTGGTCGCCTGAGCTTTTTTGTTCAATGATGTACACGTGCCATCTTGGCGTCTACAGAAAATCTATCATGGACAAAATCAATGGTTTCAGAAAAGGCTTCGAAGGCTCACAGGACTATGACATGGTGCTGAGATTTACACAACAGACAACCCCTGAGCGCATAGCCCATATACCTAAGGCGCTCTACCACTGGAGAAAGATATACGGCTCGGCCTCGGAAAGTTCCCAGTACAAGACATACGCCTTTAAAAGCGCCGTGAAGGCATTGACGGACTATATGGAAAGAAACTCCATAGAGGGCGAGGTGATAAATGAAAACGACACCGGCCTTTACAGGATTAAGAGGAAGTTGAGGGGAACACCTCTCATATCTATTATCATACCGACTAAGGACAAGGTGGAATATTTAGAGAAATGCGTGACATCCCTCGTTAAAAAGACAGACTATCCCAACGTTGAGATAATCGTATTGGACACCGGCAGCATTGAGCCTGCCACGCGTGAGTTTTACGAGGAAATCAGACAGAGAGAGGTAATTAAGAAAATTGATTATCCCAATCCAGAGTTTAACTACGCGGAGGCAAATAACTGGGCGGCAGCACAGGCACAAGGGCAGTATTTGTTATTTTTGAATAATGACACTGAGGTGATAGAGCGGACGTGGCTTTCAGCGATGATGGAATACGGACAACTTCCGGAGGTTGGGGCAGTGGGCGCGAAACTGCTCTACCCTGACAACAGCATTCAGCACATGGGTGTTGTGGTTGGCCTGAGGCGCGCGGCCTCACACGTGGGAAGGCTCTATCCTGATAGAAAACCGATGAGTTTCCCATTTCTGCACGCCAAGGACACAGTGAGAAACGTGACCGCCGTAACGGGGGCGTGCCTGTTGATGCGGAAGTCGCTGTTTGATGAGGTGGAAGGTTTTGATGTCAAATTCAGGATAGCCTTTAATGACATAGACCTATGTCTGCGCGTGAGAAAGAACGGGTATAAGGTTATCTATACACCATACGCCAAACTCTACCATCACGAATCAGTAAGCGTGGGAAAACCATACGAGGACACAGACCGCTGTGCCGGGCTTTTCGAGGCAGAGGTTGACTTATTTAGAGAGAGATGGGATATAGAGAATTATGTTGACCCGTACTTTAATATAAATCTGGACGAAAGCCTGAGATTTAAACATTAGACACTAAAGGGGAACTTATGGACGATTATGACAAGCTCAAGGCGATGCTTCAACACTGGCTGGAACATAACGACGAACACGCGGATACATATGTTAAGTGGGCAGAGAAACCATCAGTCCTGTCTGTCGGTGGCCTGCCGGAGTTGTTAAACAAGATATCCACCGAGACTAAAAAGATAAGCGGCTTTTTCAGGGAAGCAATAAGCATTCTGGAAAAGGATTAACGACGAAGGGGGGGTAACCCCCCCTTCACCCCGTATTTTTGCATATGTTCTGTCTATCGCATTTGAGCTGCCGCCCGTTGGCGGCTTCAGTGCTCCTATACCCTAAACGTTTATTTGAAATAGCGGGGACCTGAAAATATCACCGCGCGTTATTATTCCAGATAATTTACCCTCTGACGAAAGCGCCGGTATCCTGTTAATCTTCTTAGATACAAAAAGAGAAACGGCCTCATGTATCGGGGCGTTTTCACTTAGACACACCGCCGGAGTTGCCATTATGTCTTTGGCGGTAAGGTCTTTGATGTTCACTGCGTCGCAGCCCTTGCCTCTTAAACAAAGCGCAACTACCGACATGAACGTAAGGGCATGGTCAACCCCCATACGCGAAAGAAAATCCTTTTCCGATATAACCCCGACCGGGCGTCCCCTATCATCCACTACCGGAAGGCCGGAGATTGCATTTTCAGAAAGCCTGTCCGCAACTTCTGTAAGCGGCATATCTACGGTGGCAAAGACCACGCCGACTGTCATAACCTCTTTGACTGCCACTGATTTTGTTACCCTGCCAAGGGCATGTTTATACGCCGCGAGATATACCTCTTTAAAATCCCCCGGCGTTATGTCAAGATAGCCGTTTATGGACTTCATTGCCTCAAAAACATCTTCGTCGTTTATTGATACGCAGTAAGATATTTTATCGCTGCTACTGTCACGCATTGTAACCTCCGTATTTCTATATTTCTCTTCAGATGCTCATTAACAGCACAGGATATGGAGTGACTTCGTTGCCTCGATAATGTCGCAGAACAATGCTGTCATTTGTTCATCCAGCAGTATCCCCTTTGACTCAATACTGCTTGTAAAGGTCTTCCACTCCTGCACTGTCCAAATGCCATTGGTTTCCATGATAAAGTCCGAGGCCTCATCACAGATGCGGGATAGCAATTCCTCTATGCTTGCAGTGCGAGGCGGCGGCAATAAGTAGAAATCTTTTAGTATTTCAAGGATTGAGCCGATGTATGGTTCAATCGTCTTTGAGATAAAAAATCCATTTTCTTTAAGGCCTATTAAAAACTCAAGCCAATCGCGGTGTTCCCAAACCGCCTTGTGTTGTAATATAAATTTTAACGCCAGAGCGAGCGTCACCTTTATATTGCCATTAACTTTATTATTTACATCATGGAATAGTTGATAATTATTCTTGCCGTTTTCCTTTGCTCGGTACATAGCGGCGTCCGCTTTTTTCAGTAGTGTTTCAGCGTCATAACCGTCCGATGGATAAAAACTTATCCCAATGCTTGCGCCTATGGCGCAGTATGGGGTTTTAAAATGAAACGGCTTGCCTATAGATACGACTATCTTTAAGGCAAGCGTCTCCGCGTCTCCGGCTTCGGAGAGATTTGTAAGAATAACTACGAACTCATCACCGCCCAAACGAGCCACCGTGTCTGAATCGCGTATCTGGTATTTTAATCTCTTGGCTATCGCTACTAACACCTCATCCCCAGCGTCGTGCCCCATACGGTCATTAATACATTTAAAACCGTCAAGGTCTATCATAAGAAGGGCAACGTCCTTATTGTTACGTTTTGCCTGTTTAAGAGATTGCTCAAGGCGGTCAAAAAATAGCGCACGGTTGGGCAGTCCGGTCAGGTAATCGTAATGGGCCAGCTCTTTTATCTTAGTGTCCATCTTGTGTTTATACAGGGCTATTTCGATGCTTGACTTCAGGTCTCTGCTGTCAAAGGGTTTTACCACGTAACCCAAAGGCTCGGTTATCTTAGCCCGCTCCAATGTCGTCTCGTCCGAGTGGGCGGTGAGGTAGACGATGGGGATGTTAAAACGCGTCTGGATTTCATTTGCGGTATCTATGCCGTCCATTGCCCCCTTAATATGGATGTCCATAAGGACAAGGTCGGGGTTGTCCTTGGCTGCCTTTTCTATGGCCTCCTCCGAAGACGACACTGCTGACGAGACGACATATCCGAGCTGCTCCAGCGTCCCCTGTATGTATGCGCTGCTTATCCCCTCGTCTTCAACTATCATAATTCGTGTTGTATCCATAGGTCACGTGCTCCTTTCATTTGTTCTGATTTTCAAAGTTAATGATAAACTTGCTTCCGTGGGTCTTGTCTAATTCTATCAGTCCTCCGATTTGTTTCACAAGTATATTAACTATGTGCAGACCCAAACTTTTTGTTTTTCTGAAGTCCACATCTTTGGGGAATCCTACGCCGTTGTCTGATATTATCATCTCGAATTTACCGCTGTCTGTGGCGTGAATAGAGATAGTGATAACGCCCATTGCCTTATCAGGGAAGGCATACTTTAGGATATTTGTAAAGAGTTCATTTATAATCAACCCGCATGGAACAGCAACATCTACACCAATTACGGCATTTTCCACATCGAGGGTTAACTGAATGGCGTCTTTGTCAATGCCGAAAGAACTGAACAGATCATTTGCAAGCTCTGATATGTATTTTTTCAAATCTACATCGGCAAGTCCTTTTGAGCGGTATAGTTTGTCGTGAACCATGGCGATAGATTTTATCCTGTCCCGTGTTTCGGTAAACATAGCCCGATAGGTCTCATCCTCAACGTAATTGAGTTGAAGGCCAACAAGTCCGGCAACTATCTGCAGATTGTTCTTGACACGGTGATGGATTTCCCGCATGAGTACCTCTTTTTCCTTGATAGAACTCAACAAATCATTTTCATATTTCTTACGCAGTGTGATGTCACTGGCGTATAGAGCCACGCCGCTGACTTTATTGTTATCGTTTAAAACAGGATAATAAGTGGTTGAAAAATTCATTTCATCCCGCGTATCCTCAAAGTGCACAGGCTTTCCGGTGCTTATGAGTTCTTTGAAATGTCCTTCCCTTGATTCAAAAAGGTCCGGTTTGAGAATATCCTTCAGGCTTTTTCCAACAATCTCGCCGCTCTCCTTGTTAAAACGCCTTGCGAATGTATCGTTTGCCGTGATAAATACACCGTCTCTATTCATTAGGGCAATGCTTTCCGTAACAGCATTCATGAGCGCCGACATGTTCGCCTCGGCAGCGCGGCAGGCATCCTCAATCGCCTTTCTCGCTGTAATGTCGCGCAACGCTCCAATCATCGCAATAGGCTTGCCGTCGGTATTGTTAAACAGAGTAGCCGCCATCCATCCCAAATAAGGAGTGCCATCTTTCTTTTCGCATAAAATCTCCCCCTCCCATGCCCCTTTAAAATAGATAGAGGGTATTATCACATTTTTCGCGAAGTCCCTGTCTTTTACTATATTAACCACATCCATGCCGACACTCTCCGCGAAGGAATAGCCGGTCATTTTTGCTGCCGCCTTGTTGGCGTAGATTATCTTCCCTGCCATATCGGCTATATGCACATTGTCAATAGTCTCTTCTATCGCCTGCGAAAACAGCCGCAAGTCATTCTCCATCAGCTTACGGGCGGTTATATCCCGGAATATTTCCAGTTTAGAAATGCTGCCGTCCTGATTTGTTAAAGGCGTGTCAATTATGTCGTAGGTCTTGCCGGTTACAAGCAGGGTAAATTCCCAGCGTACTGTCTTTTTTTCCCGAAACACCTCCTCGTTTCTGCACCACGGACAAGCATCACTAAGTCCGTGGAAATACGAGTAGCATTTCATATCTTCATAAGAGCCAAACTCCTTGACGACTACGGGGTTGGCGTATTCTATTTTATGCTCATGATTTACAAGATAGATACCATCTTGCATACTGTCCAATATATTCTGTAATTTACTTCTTTCAAAATCAAGCGCCTTCTCCGCCGACTTACGTTCAGTAACGTCGTAACCGTAGAGATTTACATAGTCCATGTCCTGTACAGGAGCGATGGTAAAGTTATATACCTTTCCGTCTACAGGTATCTCAATACTTTTAACCTGTCCAGAGTCTAACGCGCCAATAACTAGATCGAGCCACTTTGCGTCAGCGGTCAAACTATCGCCGTTGTTTTGAAATCCCAAATGGGTAAGCAGTGGTTTACTTGACCTATTCATATAGGTAACGTTAAGTTCTCTGTCAATACGTATCACCGGGAATGGATTATCATTGGGGAACCTTGCTATGCTTTTCATTTCCTCCTCGGCCTGTTTGCGCGTAGCATCTATTTTGTTTAGATATATGGATGTATGCAAAACTACACCGATTAGTATAAGCGCTAAAAGTATATCGTCAATTGCCGACATATAGTTTGTGCCGTAAAGACCTGCAAGTTGGCCTGAGATAAGGATTATATCTATCAACAACGGAGTTATGACTATGGCAATTATGAGACGGCGTGCCATTATGCTGCCAAGTCCGTCTTTAACAACAAAAATCATTATTCCTTTGTCGGGACGTGCGGTAAGAACTCCGACAGACACCATTAAAAATGCGAACGCCGCGTGTACCGCCAGGGCCTTATAGAATGGTAGGGTGTTCGATGGCATGACACCATAAACAAAACCCATAACAGATATTAAAGCAATCAGGCCTGTTGTGATTGCGATAAATTGCGATGGTCTAAGTCCCTTGCGTGTTTCGATGTCCACCATGAACAGGGCAATTCCAATCAGCACCAATTCTACTGCTGAAACGGGAGCCATTCTGCCATGAGTTGACATCATTGAGTCAGGTATATCCGCAAACAGCGCCTGATCAATCCCGATGTCCAAATTAAAAAAATATTCTAACAGAGTTAAAAATCCTATTAAAGCAATTATTGAGGCACATACCCTGGAAATAAGCCGCGTCCGGCTGGAGATTCTTTTTGATTGTACAAACCACAACGACAACCCGGTTAAGGTAGTCGCAACAGCAGTGTTGGCCATCATCTTTGTTGGACTGAAAAAAAATATCTCTAAGTTCTCAACATTAAACAACCAGCCGGCAAGGACAAAAATGCCAATGACAAAGATAAAAATAGCGGTAATGCCGGAGATGGCACTAAACAATTCCGCCGCGGACAGCGCAGCAACCGGACTGCAAGGGGTTGCCGCTTTCGTACCGACTATACGTGTTGTCATATTGGCGACCTCCCTTAAAGTAGTACTAGTGTAACACAAAGATAAGAAAATAGCAAAGATTCGGGCCACCGGTGTTACAAGATTCGGGGCACCGGAGCAGGGCAAACGCATTAGAAATTGTCTCCCTCAACAGCAAAGCAATGAGGGAAAGGCTCATAGAGGCGAAAGGCCGAAGTGCGGGTATTCCCTTTGAGGCGGCACGTGAGAAACTTGGAGTTTGACCCTCATGCCTTTGAGGATTTGGAATGGTGGGCGGGCGGTTATACAAAAATGCGGTTAAAAAAGAAAACATCATCATTTTGTCTAATCTTGCAAGTGTGCAATGGATTTGTAATGCCGTATATGTTATAATCCCAATAAATATAATTCTGTACCCATTGGCTCCCAATTAAATGGGATGTGTCCCTGTGTAAAAATGATGCGGACAGACAATCTTAGCCTTGATGAACTGAAAAAGCTTGGTGCTGGTGTTGCAGCCCCAGAGGGAGTTGTGTTGCTTTATCGTCAAGCGTTCAAAGATTTTGGCGATCGTTCGCTATGGAACCGCAAGCCGAGCGAACATCCGACAATTGCGCAGGCTCTTGTTATCGCTGATAACCTGCGGCGTGAAGGTAGTGTCATGTCAACTATGATATGACGCAATAGATGAGAGATACTATCTTCATA
>JADFYL010000149.1 GCA_015233045.1 Nitrospirota bacterium
TGGCTATCTGCTGCAGGTGTATCATGTCGCTCTTTGCAAACACGCTGCACCTGCCAGCAATGCGCGGCGGGTGCAGTGTCTTCACCGCCATCTCGCCAAACTCCTCTATCGAGAGCCTCAGCCTCTCGGCCTGCTGGTCTAAAAAAGAACCCGTACCGGCGGCACAGACGGAGTTCATCGAAAAATCCCTTATGCCGCTTTCATCAAGGATAATGAACTTCGAATCCTCACCGCCCATCTCGATTATTGTGTTGGTGGATGGGAAGAGCCTCTTCGCGGCATACGACTGCGCCGCCAGCTCGTTTGTATGTCTTACGCCCAATATTGCGGCTATCGTCTTTCCGGCTGTGCCGGTAACCGCAACAGGCAACCCATCCAAATTCATAGAGGCGAGGTTCTTATAGGCGACAACTATGGAATGGCCCTTGTGCCTTTCATACACGCTGTCAATGACATTGCCGTCTTCGTCCATAACGACAACCTTAACACTGACAGAGCCAGCGTCAAGCCCAATATACTTCATTCTGCCCTCGATCGGAGTTACCCGCATAGACTCCTATTATATTATATTCACACTGTAAATTAATACGCATGTTTTTCTTCCCTAAGGAATCAGGTCGTTTTCATAGTATGCCTTAATGGCGTCGGCCTCTTTGATCAGGTTATTGATTTCGGCCTGATATGTTTTTTTAAAGAATTCGAGGACCTCGGGGTATTCCTTCACAATTTTGCCGGCAAGCGCCCTGTTTATTTCGTAAAGAGATGTGTTGTCGTCGGCTATGACTGTTGCTGTGCGCGGTTTTTTATTGAAAAAATCAAAATCGCCAAACACTCCTCCACTGCCGATTGTGGTAATGCCACTATGAGCGCCCGACTCAGGCGATATGCCATGCGGGTACACCTTGACAGAGCCTGTTTTCACTACATATATGGCGTCAGAGTCTTCCCCATATGCCACAATCGTCTTCCCCTGTTTAAATTGCTTCTGCACTGCCTTGTCAAGATTTCTTCTGAGTAAATCGTTAAATAAAGCGAGGAAATTCATGCAACTATCTGGTATATCGTGCGCCTCAGTGGGCGGCTCGGCGGCTGGCAACGGCATTAAGCTCTGAAGTTTATCCAGCACATTATAAAGCGGCTTAATATTTTTGACCGCGTCATTGTTCATTGCCCTAAGGACAACCTCATGAGCGGCAACGACAACAATCTCCTTAATAAAAACGCGGGACATACTAAGATATAACAGCGCCGCCTCTGCCTTTCTATTTGCCGAATAGAGATTGATGACTTTCTTAAGGCCTGTCTCTAATAGTGACTTAGGACTAAGTGAAAAAGCTATTTCTGCCTCATCCCCCCCATTTGATTCAGCCCCTATCATCATCGAGCTGTCAGTGTAGTTGTGGCTCTTATCGGGCATTACCGTCCCTATCAGTGCGCCAAACGCGCATGACTGAAGCTTGCCTTGTTCACTGTTGAGGAATTCCACCATGGAATCAAGCCTTGAAACGTAATACTCCCTGAGCAATGAGCGTAGATTCGGTTTGACGGTCATTGCCTTTTGAAGTGACTTGCCGTTTACCACCAAAAGTTCCACATCGGTCTCAGCAATAGCGCTGACCGACATGGGCTTCGATGAGAATAAGGCCGCCTCTCCAAAGAAATCGCCAATCGAAAGATTAGACAGCGTCTTTGCGCCCCCCGTAAGAAGCGTGGTTATCAGGTGATTTATCAAAACAGGTGGCAGAGGGACTAACGGGCCTTTTGATTTTGCAGGCTTTTTAGATATGCGCACAGTGCCGCTTACTATTATAAACATCTGTGAGTCATGGTCTCCCTCTTTGCATATTATGTCTTTGTGATTGTATTTGACCAAAGATATGTCGTCAAACATACACAGCGTGTCCTTATCCAGTAATTCCTGAAAAAACCTTGGGACACTGTTCTTGTCTATGAACACCAGCTCCAGAATAAGCATAAACGTCTCATATGCCTCATCCACATCTCCCGATTTTATTTCCTCGTACAGGCGTCTCATCAGATAGCTGAATTTATTTTTGTCCATTTAGTACCACACCTCCCGCACTGTGTGCAGCCATTGAGTTTGTATTTGCCGTAGCTATGTGGTATTATAACAAATAGTTAAAGTATATAAGTACAGGGGGTAGTATGGTATGGATGTAAAAATAGATAAGATTGATGAGCTGTATGTGATTCATTCAAATGGTCGTTTGGATGCGTCAAACGCCTCCGCGCTCGACGAAAAGATGAGGGATATTTTAAGCCAGAGTCCTGACAAGATTATCGTGTCACTAAAGGGGCTTGAGTATGTGAGCAGCGCGGGGTTGAGGGTTTTTCTTACGGCTGCCAAAGAAATGAAAAAGACCAGCGGCAAACTTGCCTTTGCAGAACCCTCTGAACAGGTGTTTAAGGTGCTGAAGATGTCTGGACTGGATACTATTTTAAAGATTTATAACACTATGGATGAGGCTGTGAACAGCTTTAAGAAGTAAAAGGATTAACGACGAAGGGGGGGGAACCCCCCCTTCACCCCGTAGTTTTGCACATGTTTTGTCTATCGCGTTTGGGCTGCCGCCCGTCGGCGGCTTCAGTACCCTGGGGGCTATGGTGTTCCTGTGGAGACCACCTCATATCCTGCACCTTTAACCGCCTCTTCAACGGCCTTTTGAGTTGTCTTAGCGTTATTTATCCTCACAACAGCACTGCCAACCTCCACGGTTGACGCCTCCACCCCGGTGAGGGCGTCTATCGCCTTTTTTACCCTCCCTATACAATGTCCACAGCTCATTCCCCCAATGGTTATCTTTATTTCAGACATAGAACTTTGACCTCCTGTTATCGTTAGACTTTAGACTATCGCTTGTAGTTCTTCTAAGGTGCTGATTTGTCTTATCCCCCTGATTGAAAGGGTGTGTTTTTTCGTCCTGAAAAAGATTGGCCTTGCCCCCACGGCCAAAGCCGTCTCCATGTCAGCGTTTTTATCGCCGACAAATATTGAATTCTTTAAATCAATGCCGTAATCTGCCCTTGCCCTCAGGAGCATCCCCGGCGAAGGTTTCCTGCACGCGCAGTTGTCTGCCGGGACGTGCTTGCAGTAGTAGAAATCGTCAAATCCATATTTGTCAATGAACACCTGATGGAGGGCCTTTACAAATTCCTCATTGACAATCCCCCTGCCTATACCAGATTGGTTTGATATACCTACCAGTACAAACCCCTTGTCTTTCAGTGCCGTAAGCCTGTCAAGCCCATCATACGGGCGAAAGCCATCAAAACTGTTTAGATAGTCCGCGTCCTCACAAAGTGTGCCGTCCCTGTCGAAAAACACCGCCTTCCTCCGCCCCCATAGGGCGTCTATTTCGTTGAACACATCTTCGGCGGATATTGCGTTCATGCAGGTTAAATGTTCACACGTACGTTTAAAACATGGGGCACACCTGACGGGTTTCCTAATCACGCTATGCCTGTATGAGAACTCCGGGTGCTCTGGAATCTCTGGCGGGCCGGTCAGCTCTGGAGAGGTAGAGCCAAATATGGCAAGCACAGGCGTTCCAACGGCGTAGGCTATGTGCATAGGCCCGGAGTCGTTCGTTATCAATAGGTCACAGCCAGCAATGCTGGCACATAACTCTCTCAGGCCGGTCTTGCCGGTCAAATCCAAAAATATCCCGGCGGCTGACACTATGATGTCCGGGTCTATGCGCTTGCGTATTGCCGCTGATATTTCAACATCCCTTTGGGAGCCAAACAAAACGGCGCTGCCGCCTTTTTCCTTAATAATCCTCCCGATTAACATGGCAAACCGCTCCGGTGGCCAGCGCTTTGCCGAGCCGAAGGCCGCGCCTGGGTTTATACCTATGATGGGGTGCCTGAGATGCGACAGCGCCTCAAGGGCTGACTGCCTCTGCCCGCCGGTAAGATAAATCCACGGCAGCCGGTATGGGGCACTAAGGCCGATAGATGTGAGCATGTTGAGGTAGTAATGTGTGTGATGAAGGCGAAGGGTCTCACGGGTTACATCAACTGCCTTTGTCAACAGGACTCCTCTGGCGTCTCTGTTGTAGCCGACACGATGTTCAATCCGGGCAAGCCACGCTATGAACGCCGCGTCGAAGGCGTTTTGAAGCAGAATGGCCGTGGAGAAATTCTCTATTTTCAATTTGCGTGAGAGCCGCAACCTGCCAGGCAGTGTCCTATACACATCCTCGTATTTCATTATTGCCCCGATATGCGGGTCTTTTTCAAAAAGCGAGGCAACCACGGGATTGGCAAGCAGCGTTATATCTGCGTCGGGATACGCCCCTTTGATTGCCCAAAGCGCAGGGGCGGACATCACGGCGTCCCCTATCCAATTTACACCCCTGACGAGTACCTTTGTACTGTCTGCCATGCTATATATCATACCATAATCAGGCGCAAAAAACAGGGCACAGGCCGTGGCGTTGTGCTGCGGCTATGGACTACTACGATATGGTGGGCGATACAGGACTTGAACCTGTGACTTCTGCCGTGTGAAGGCAGCGCTCTACCACTGAGCTAATCGCCCTACGAATAAACATAACAATTTTTACCGGCGATTGTCAAGAAGCGTCTTAAGCCCAAGCTCCGATATAGGAATTTGCACCTATCGATAAAAAGGGTTTTTGAG
>JADFYL010000030.1 GCA_015233045.1 Nitrospirota bacterium
GTCAAAGAGAAGGTAATGCCCTTCGGCGTCATATCCAACATGGGCATGGATGACCTTGAGATGAATATTAAGGAGATACTTGGGAATTTTCTGCCGGAAAAACAAAAGAAAAAGAAGATGAAAGTCCCTGACGCCCTGAGTCAGTTCACAAAGGAAGAGGCGGGCAAGCTGATAGATATGGAGAAAGTCACAAAAGAGGCAATCCAGAGGACGGAGCAAACGGGCATAGTGTTCATAGACGAGATAGATAAGATTGCAAGCAAGGGGCAGTCGCATGGCCCTGATGTATCAAGAGAGGGTGTGCAGCGTGATTTACTGCCTATTGTGGAGGGCACGACGGTGACGACAAAGCATGGCTCGGTCAAAACCGACCATGTGCTTTTCATAGCGGCGGGGGCGTTTCATGTCTCAAAACCCTCTGACCTCATCCCTGAGCTACAGGGGCGTTTTCCAATACGGGTGGAACTTGACGCACTCGGCAAGGATGAGTTCATACGCATCCTGACCGAACCAAGCAACGCACTGATAAAGCAATACGTAGCGCTGATGAATACGGAGGCAATAGAGCTTGATTTCATCAGAGAAAGTATCGTGGAAATTGCCGAGATAGCCGCTACTGTAAATGAAAGGACAGAAAACATAGGTGCCAGACGCCTTCACACGGTATTGGAAAAACTTCTGGAGGACATCTCATTCGAGGCACCCGAGCTGGCACCGGCAAAGATAACAATAGACTGCAAAATGGTTAGAGAGAAGCTCTCGGAGATAGTAAAGAACGAGGACTTAAGCCGATACATTTTATAACGATATAACACATAAGAGAAAAACTTGCGGGGCACGGCAATACTCATTATATCGGCGGTTATAGTTGTATGCGGTTGTACGCACGCAGTAAGGGTGCCGCCGCGAAAGGATGCCCGCGTACCTGAAACACCTCCGGTGACGGGAAAAACCCAGATGATAGCCTCATGGTACGGCCCTGACTTTCATGGCAAGCTCACCGCATCGGGGGAAAGGTACGACATGTACGCCATGACGGCGGCACACAAGACGCTGCCATTTGGCACTATCTTAAAGCTGACGAACCCCGAAACCGGCGTCTCAGTGACAGTCACAGTAACCGACCGGGGGCCGTTCGTTGCTGGCAGGGACATAGATTTGTCATATCGCGCGGCCAAAGAAGTCGGCGTCATAGGGCCGGGGGTGCTTGCCGTGATGGTGCAATACATGGGCAGGGACATGAAATATGCCAGATACGTAAGGGTCTCAGAATCCGCAGGAACCTCTTATACGATTCAGACAGCCGCATATGAAGACAGACAAAACGCAGAGAGATTAAAGGCCACCCTTGAAATGTCATACACAGGGGTATTCATAAAACAGGCGGCCATAAACGGTAAGACATATTACAGGGTAAGGGTCGGCCATTACAGCGAAAAGGAAAAGGCTATGTCCAATGCCAAACGCCTTGCAAACGAGGGCTATGACACCTTTGTAACGCCAAACGATTAAGCCTATGGAGGGGGAGATGAGCATGAATTCTTTGATAGCAAAGGCTGGGGTGCTGATAGAGGCGCTGCCTTATATACGGAATTTTTACAAAAAGACCTTCGTGATAAAATATGGCGGGGCAGCCCAGACTGACAACTCACTGAAAGAGGCGTTCTCCCGCAATATCGTACTGTTCAACCATATAGGGATAAACACGGTAATCGTCCACGGGGGCGGGCCGGGAATTTCAAAAACGATGGAGCAGATGGGTAAATCCCCGCGGTTCATACAGGGCCACCGTGTGACAGACAAGGAGACGATGGACATAGTGGAAATGGTCTTGGGTGGCTTGATAAACAAGGAAATTGCATCGTTAATCAACCGCGCCGGCGGCAATGCCGTTGGAATAACCGGAAAAGACGGCGGCCTGATTACGGCTAGTAAAAAATTCCTGCGCGGTGCAGACACCTCCCCCATAGACATCGGGCAGGTGGGACAAGTGACACACATAGACCCGGCGATTATCCATGCCCTTGCAACGCAGGGATTTATCCCCGTGATAGCCCCGATAGGGGTGTCAAAAGAGGGCGAGACACTCAACATAAACGCCGACTTCGCGGCCTCGGCAATCGCAGGGGCGCTAAAGGCCGAGAAACTGATATTGCTGACAGACACCCCCGGCATACTTGACAAAGCCGGTGTTACTATCTCTACGATAAAAACGGGGAATTATTTGTCATACACCGAAGACGGCACGATAACCGGAGGGATGCTCCCAAAGATAAACGCCTGCATAGAGGCGCTTGCCGCTGGCGTCGGGAAAATACACATCATAGACGGGAGAATCCCAAACAGCCTGCTGCTTGAGATTTTTACACAAGAGGGGATTGGCACGGAGATAGTGCTTTAAAAACACCTGTCGTAAGAATCCCCCAATACTTGAGATGCCGCCCTTAATCTGCCCCCTCTGTTTGACACATGCTATCGGATAGTGCTATATTGCTAACAGGTAGTCTGCTTCAAATGATACTGGCCACAAGCCTTGTGATTTTCAGGGTTAAAGATTGATTGCCATTGCCTGACTATGGAGGGATGCAGATGAGAACATTATGTAAATACATTGTAATGGTTGTATTGTTGACTGAGTTGGTTTTGGGTGGTGTCTCATATGCGGCGGAGGGTTCAGGCGAACCGGTGGCGGGGATTACTGTAACGCAACATGCCCCAGTTTCCGTTGTGTCCACTGATGAGATGAAAAAAAGTGAGGCGTCGTTGCCTGCACGACCGACTAAAAAGAGGGTAATACGTTTAAAACGCCGCAAAGGACACACCACATCAACGGCTGCCCCGATTGAGAGCCAATTTCTGTCAACAGTCAAATCTCCTGAGCAGAGCGTGCCCCAATCCTCAATAGAGGCGCCAACCCTGATAGCCAACTTTACGGGCATGGACCTTAACGGCAATACCAGCCATGCCATTCCACCTGACACGATGGGCGCGGCCGGGCCTGTCTATCTTATGAGCATCTTAAACGGCGGGGTTGCCTATTACAATAAAAGCACCGGAGCTATGACCGGCCATACAACTGACACTGCCTTTTGGTCATCACTTGGCACAAGTTCAGGGCAGCCGGCAGACGGCGTCTTTGACCCTAAGGTCATATACGACCAGTACCTTGGACGCTTCATCACCGTGGAGCTTAGCCAGGGAACCTCTTCCACAAATTCTTATATCCTGGTCGGAATATCCTCAACAAGCGACCCAACCGGCACATGGACGCTACACGCAATTCGCGCCGATTTAAATAACGGCTCTACACAAACGACAAACTGGGCGGACTTTCCCGCCGTCGGCATGGACGCTGCTAATCTCTATATCTCCGTAAATATGTTTGATTCCAGTGAAAATTTTAAGTATGTAAAGGCGTATTCAATTCCGAAGACACAGCTCACGTCAACCGCATCAACGATTACCTATACGGAGTTCATCAACAATAATTCTGACGATTTCACGCTCCAGCCGTGCGTTGCCTATGGAAGTGGGCAGCAGATATATCTCATCGGTGAGGATTATGCGGGCGGCGGCAACCACAACGGCGACTCGTCAGTCCAGCAGACTCAAGCCGCGGCGGCCACACCGAGCTATTTAAAATTATGGACGATTTCAAACAACGCATGGACGTTGATAGGAGATATACTCGTGCAGAGTTATCCTGTTGTGGATTCCTTACCCGGCGCTCCTCAGCAGGGGTCAACCAAATTGATAGCTACAAATGACACGCGGATGCTCAACTCCGTATGCAGAGGCGGCTATCTGTGGGCGACACATACAGTTGCAAACTCAACCGGCGTGAAGACCGAAGTTGCATGGTATCAAATAAACCCCTCATTAGCCTCCAAGACGTTGGCCTCAGCCGGAAGCCCGGTTCAGGAGGGGAGGGTGAGCGACGCGAGTCTGTTCTATTACTTTCCCTCAATAGCGGTTAATGCCAACGGAGATGCCGCAATTGGATTTTCCGGCTCATCAAGCAGCACATACGCCGGGGGATATTACACGGCAAGGATGAGTACAGATACCGCGGGCACTACTCAGACCGTGGGGCAGTTAGCGGCTGGAGCGGCGGCTTATTATCTCACCTATGGCGGCACCGATAACCGCTGGGGAGATTACAGCGCAACATGTGTTGACCCTTCGGACGACGTGACCTTCTGGACTCTTCAGGAATACGCAAAGGGCAGCACAAACTGGGGCACATGGTGGGGGTCTTTTAAGGCCACCGGCGCGTCATCGTCGGACTATAGTACCGCCTCCGCGGCTATTGGCGCAATCTATAGCCAATATGCCTCGTTCTTTAAGACAACGTCTGGAAGCGTACTTACGTTAACATCTGGTTCAGCCACGTATTATGTCCAATGGTATACAAACGGTGGTGCCCTTGTGGCGTGGACAGATGGAACAATGTATGCTTATTATAATGGTAGCTGGTACTCCTTCAATGTAGGCTGGCAATCATTAGGGAAGGCGGCTACGAAGATTACGTCAATCTATAACCAATATGCCTCGTTTTTTGGGAAACTATCAGGGGGCATAGCTATTGGAACATCCGGGTCGGTACCATACTATGTCCAATGGTATACAAACGGTGGCGCCCTTGTGGCATGGACGGATGGTACTATGTATTCTTATTTAAACGGTACGTGGTACGCCTTTGGGGTAAGCTGGCAATAAAAGACTGAAATCCTCAGACATAGGATAGGTGTCTTAATTTTGTCAATCGTCAGGACGATGTGCGGCCTTGCTCTTTATGTTGAATGATTGTTGTGTCAGATATTACTTTGTGTTCTGATTGGGGCGCTTGACAAATGTAGCAGGCTTTGATACCATAGTCGGGCGGCGGGGTGGCTGTACGCTGAGGCAGCCTTACGCTATGGAAGAGGCGACTAATACTGAATAATGCAATTGGCCGCTGGTTGGTCAATCGCCACACAAGGAAGCGGATATGAACTTTAACTTATCGCGTGCGGTTCATCGCCACAGCGTTGATAATCCGGGGAGTCTCGCCGTTGCATCAGATTCCCGCGAACTTACCTATGGACAATTTGCCAGTGGTGCCAGGGCAATCTCAGCCTGCATCAGGACAAGCCCATCTTTTGTATGGCTGGATGGACAGCCTCCGCGAGTTGGGATTTTAGCTTCGCGTAGCGTCGAGGCCGCTTTAGGCGTTATGGGGGCTGCGTGGGCAGGCGCGACCTATGTCCCGATTGGTCCCAAACTCCCGGAGGATAGGATTTTAACAATACTTTCGCTTTGCAATCTCTCAGCGCTTATCGTTGGCCCTGAGGGCGTGAAACAGATGACAGACAAGGTACTGTCGGCCTGTCCGCCGCTGGTAATTGTGCATGGTGCAGCGCAGTTTCAAGCAAAAGGCCTTTCCAGAATTAAGTTCCATGATGCTGACTCACTGCCTGATGCCTTGCACGAAGAGCCTGCCAATGTTGAGGGTGGCTCCATTTCGTACATCCTGTTCACATCGGGAACGACTGGAGTCCCTAAGGGAGTTGCTATTCCAGCCGCCGCGGTTGCAAACTATGTTGAGGCGGCCACGGCGATATTTGAAATGCGCCCCAGCGATAGAACCATTGAACTTACAGAGCTGACATTTGACGTTTCAGTTAGTAACATGTTTTGTACATGGGAGGCAGGGGCGTCTTTGCATGTGTTGCCAGCCGTTCGCGTGATGAGCGCGGTGAAGTTCGCGCGTCAACGGCATCTGACAGTCTGGAGTTCAGTACCTTCTTTAATTGACAGGTTGAGGCAGATAAAGGCGCTGACGCCGGGTGCGCTGCCTGGCATTCGACTGTCCGTCTTTATGGGTGAGCCGTTGACTGAGAGCCTGGTCACAGCCTGGATGGATGCTACTCCCAACAGCGTCATAGTGAACCAGTATGGTCCTACTGAGACTACCATTGCTAACACCAGTTGTCGCATCTCGGTACCTATTCCATTAACTCCCGGGCGGGATTATTGTCCCCTTGGTAAGCCATGGGCAGGAAACGAGCTGGCTATAGTCAGCCCCGATGGGGTTTTCGTACCGGCCGGGACACCGGGGGAACTTGCGCTGTCAGGCGTCCAATTATCCAGCGGTTACTTAAACCAGCCTGAGTTGAATGTGGCGAGGTTTCCAACTATTGACGGCAAGAGGTGGTACCTGTCCGGTGACCTTGCAATGCAGGATTCCTCCGGTACATTTCACTTACTTGGACGAATAGATAATCAGGTCAAGGTGATGGGCAACAGGGTAGAACTGGAAGAGGTTGACACGCATTTGAGGACAGTTGCAAACTCCGGCATTGCCGCAGCCGTCACATGGCCAGTCGTTGACGGCATTGTGCAGGGGCTTGTAGGGTTTGTTGGGGCTAAACAGATAGACCAGTTGCAAATCATCGCCGCGATGAAGGACAAGCTGCCTGCCTATATGGTTCCCAGCCGTATTCTGGCACTGGAAAACATACCTTTCAATGCAAATGGGAAAGTTGATAGGAATGCCCTGCGCCAACTTCTCCAAAGCGGGGAAGTTTGATTCTGGATACGGCAGGCACACGGCCGCCCCCCGGTGCGGTGCCGCAGAGGCGGGTATGGCGTGACAATTTTGCAATTGAAACCCATCCCGGAATTGTCGGCTTTGCCCAAACCATTTTTGGCCGTGTAATTCTGCTCCTGCTGTTTTCCATTGCTTACTCAGTGGCGACGGAAGCGTGGAAACCCTCTGGGGTTGTTTTCGCTGCCGCGGCTTTCGCCTTTTTACCGCGCTATCGGACTGTCATAATATTCGTCGCAACGCTTGGGGTTTTGGCCAAAGACCCTTTCTGGTACGGAATGGAGGCAATTGATTATGTAATGAAACAGGAGCATCTGACATCCCTCTCAGTACAGTATTTGGCCTACGTGGCGTTGGTCTTGTTTTTTATGTGTTCTTTAGCAACCCTTGAGCTTGTGCGGCGAAATAGGACATTATACGTTGCCCGCCGTCCCGTGATTACATTGATAGTCGCGGTTGCCGTGATGAGCGTTGCGGCGGCTTGTCCCATACTCCACGGCACGCCACTGGTTTTATTGTGGGCGTTTATAACTGTCTTTTCGGCCTATATTTGGTTCTTAGCCTATTCATTAGTAGACCAGCGCTCTCGTGACCGGAGTCCGCACCTGTTCCAGCTTGGCACGTTTCACCCTTTCTGGGGTTCAAGCTCAGTGCCGTATGGCAAGGGTGCCACATTTCTAAGAAAAATACTGGCTAAGACCTCAGATGACTTGGCGGTTACGCAGCTCAAGGGGTTGAAACTCGTGCTTTGGACAGTGGTTCTTTTATGGCTTAGAAAGCTGCTTGTGTGGGTTTTCGAGGTCAAATTGAAAATCCCGGATGTAGCGGATTTGCAGGCGTTTCATGTGACAGGTGAGGAGTATTCGGTTTTGGTTGGTTGGACCGCGCTTATCTGGGCTACAGCGTCTGATACTCTTGTCCTTGCGATTGCCGGTCATAAGGCTGTTGCGGTTGCGCGTCTGGCGGGATTTAGGCTGCCGCGAAACACGTGGCGCCCGCTGGAGTCAAGAACTCTGGCCGAATTCTGGAATCGCTACTATTACTACTTCAAGGAGTTGTTGGTTGAGTTTTTTTTCATCCCAACATTTCTCAGGACATTTCGCAACCATCCACGGCTCAGAATGTTCTTCGCAACCTTCATGGCCGCCGGCATCGGCAATGCGGCCTTTCATTTTATCCGGGACATAAAGTTTGCCGCAACACAGGGTCTGTGGAACTCCATAGTAAGCTACCAGAGCTATGTATTTTACACCTTCGTACTAGCCACGGGAATCGGTATTTCACAAGTGCGAATGAACAGTGGCGCAAAGCCTTCAAACGCCTTCCACGCCAAGCTGTGGTCATTCCTTTGTGTGTGGACATTTGTCGTATGTTTACACGTCTTCGGTGACGAGACGCGAGTTTATACTTTATGGCAGCGGCTGTCTTTCATGGCCAGCCTTATAGGAGTGAAATAGTGGATACTGAAAAGAAGAGCAAACTGCGCACGTTTATTAAATCATACCTGCAAGAGCATGGCGACACAGGGGACCTTAAAGACGATGATTCGCTGTTTATCAGCGCTCGCCTGGACTCTCTGGCGATGATTACACTGATAGCCTTTCTTGAGCAGACGTTCGGCGTCAATTTCGGCGATGTAGATTTCGATGTTGAGCTGATTGACTCGGTGAATGAGATTGAGTTGTTTCTGGACGGGGGTTAAAGGTGTTAGCCGGACTTCCCCCATTTTTCCCCCTAATTTTTTCCCCTGCTTAGATGGTTTTCACTATATTTTTCAGGGGAACTCCTGATTCGTTGACGTCTTGACAAAATATGAATGAATCACTATCATATAAGTTCGTAGATGAGCGGGGAAGGCAACTATTAGCCTTTTCCCAAATCGTACAAAGGCTGTTTGCCGTTTGCTGTTTAACTGTTTAACTGGGCTGAAATTAACAAGATAAGGCGCGTAGGGCAGTGTATCGGCTGCCACGTGGGGGCAAAGGCCGATTTCTGGAATGATTTCGGGGCAAAGTACGACAGGGCAAAGTCTACAAATGCCTCCGAACATAAGAAGATGATCAACGCGAAGTTGAAGAGATAGGCGTTGCCTTTGCCGCTTCGCGATTTTGTTTCAGCCAATGGGGGGCGTAATGGGATTGTTATATTCTAAAATGAAGATATTTCACTTCACGGACAAAATTGACTCTCTTGCCCCTGATGTTGACAAGATTCTCCCTCCCGTGCAAATCAGAATAAAACCCACGAACCACTGCGGGCACAATTGCTATTACTGTGCTTACAGGGCTGAGAATTTACAGCTCGGAAAGGACATGAATCAGGCCGATTCAATCCCAAAGGACAAGATGCTGGAATTGATAGACGATATAATTGATATGGACATAAAAGGCGTAACCTTCAGTGGCGGGGGTGACCCGTTTTGCTACCCATACCTGCTTGACGCTGTCAAAAAACTATCAAATAGTCCGGTTAAATTTGCCTCCCTGACAAACGGAGCAAACTTAACCGGTGAATTAGCGGAGGTCTTTGCCGCCAAGGCCACATGGCTTAGAATCTCCATTGACGGATGGGATGATGAGAGCTACTCGGAGTACAGGGGCGTAAGACATGGGGAATTTACAAAAGTTATGAATAATATCAGGATGTTTAAGAAGCACTCAGGCCGGTGTTTTTTGGGCGCTGTCATTGTCGTGGACAAGAAAAATGCCTCCCACGTGTATGAATCTATTGGAAGACTAAAGGATGCGGGAGTTGACAGTGTTAAAGTATCTCCTTGTATCGTCAGCAACATAGGCGTAGAAAATAATCTGTATCACTGGGAAATATTTAAATCCGTGAAAGAGCAGACAATAAGGGCGTGCAATGATTTCGTGGATGAGGCGTTTGAGATATTCGACTCTTATCATGAACTCGACAATAAATTCGATAAAGATTATTCATGGTGCCCATATCTTCAAATAGTGCCGGTAATTGGGGCTGATTTAAATGTATATACATGCCACGACAAGGCGTATAATCTTGAGGATGGGCTGATAGGGTCTGTGAAAGACATGAGATTTAAAGAGCTATGGTTTTCGGATAAATGGAGCTTTTTTCGTGTTAACCCCTCTGTCCATTGCAATCATCACTGTGTTTCAAACGCGGCTAACAGGCTGATTTTGGAATATATAAACGTTGATAAGGGACATTTGGAATTTGTATAACACAACCGGCACCGTCTGAAGCCGCCAAACCCCTATGGATACCACCATGACATGTATTTTATGCGGGGCGGACAGCTTATCCGACATTCGACATTCTGATGGTATTGCGAGCATTACATCAGACTGCAAGTTGTGGCCTTATTCTGGTCGCTCCGCCAGATGCGGTAACTGTGGGCATGTCCAAAAACAGCTTGGCGGCAGTTTGATGGGTGACATCAAAAAAATATACTCCAACTACGAACCATACTCTTTGAGCAACGGAGATGAGCATCTGATTTTCCATGAATCCGCAAACATAACCCGTTCTAATGCGCTATTAAAAAGACTACAAACAGCGATAACAATACCGCAAGAGGGTAGATTAATTGATATTGGTTGTGGAAACGGCTCTTTTTTAAAGGCATTTGGTGATGCCTGCTCTAAGTGGGATTTATTTGGTTTTGAACAGAGCAATCTGCGGGCAAAAGGACTGCCCAATGTAAAAGAGGTATACCGCGGCTCTATGGATACAATCGAAGGCACTTATGATATTGTCACAATGATACATGTATTAGAGCATGTCTTTGAGCCTGTGAATTTTTTGAGAGGGCTTCATACCCTTATAAACCCTGCGGGCGTCCTGTTTATCCAGACCCCGTTTTTTAAAACAAATCCATTCGATTTGACTATTGTAGACCACTGTTCCCACTTTCAACCTGACACCCTTGCCTATGCCGTCAATGCCGCGGGATTCAGCACTACTTTGCAAGAGGACTGGATTGCAAAAGAGATAGGAATCGTGGCCGGTGAGGGTGGTGGTAACCGCGCCTCTGCTATCAGCGCCGCTTCTACAACCTCCGCAGAGCAGTCTTATTTATGGCTGCGTAAGGTTGCGGGCCACGCGAGGAAACTCTCTGGTCAGGGCACATTTGGCATATTCGGCACAGCTATCGCCGGCACATGGCTGGCAAGTATGGCCATGCCGCGGGTAAGTTTTTTCGCAGACGAAGACCCACACAAACAAGGCAAAGAACATCTCGGATTGCCGGTGTTTCATCCTCAGTCCGTACCCTACAAGGACGCCGTCGTTTATCTGGCGTTTCCAGCGGAAACTTCAATGGCAATATATAAAAGACTATCGGTTTCCTATCCGCGAATAAAGTTTTGTCTGCCGCCGCCTTTTAACGCAGCAGATGCTTGTGTCTGAGATCGTATACGAGGTTGCTGATATAATTTCTTATGAACATAACAATATCAACCTTATTTGAATACAGATAATGGATAATAACAAGGGTATATTTAATATATAGAAACATATTGATAATAAAATAAAATAATCTTCCAACGGGTGATTTATTAAGATGACTAGACTTTGCAAGCATTGATTTTCTAAGGGAATAGATATTTTGGAAATATATATCATAATAAACGTTCTTTTCATAGGCGTCTAATACAGCTGCCGGTATAATATCAGGGTATGTCCTCCGCAGTATACCCATCATTTTAGCGGCCTCTTCTTTCATTAATTCAGAGTTTAACTGATATTTTGCCGACAGGCTTTCGCTTCTGTATCTGACACATACAAACGGCTCTGGAATAAAGCACACCCCATGTTTGGCAATCATTACAAATCCGAGCAGTACATCATTATAATACTGTAACTCTTTAGAAAGTCCACCGCACTCAATCAGATGGCGTTTTTTAAAGATAAACGTATTACCGTTGAGCATTCCACAGCCGGCCTGAGTCATAATCGCTAGCATTTCCTCTGGCGTTATAAAACCTGTTTTGGTGGTCATTCCTGGTGAATACTGTATTTCTATCCTGCGTCCTTTCACATTTATCGCATAGGCGAACGCCGCTAAAAGTCCGGAGTCAGGATGTTTTGCCAGCAACCGCATGGCCTTTTCAAAAAATCCCGGAAGGATATAATTATCAGAAGGCGCGCCATAGACATAATCTCCGGCCGCTATGTCAACCATTTTATTAAAGGTATCAAGCGCGCCGAGGTTGGTCTCATTTCGAATAAACTTGATTACGGGGTGTCGTTGCGCATACGCCTCAATAATCTCCACGCTATTGTCAGTTGAGGCGTCGTCACAAATAATAAACTCATCGGGCGGGCAGGATTGGTTTAATATGGATTCAATAGCCTCAGAGATATACATTGCACAGTTATAATTTGGCATTAAAACCGACAATGTCAGTTTTTCCACTGGTGCTTGCGCCTCTGGTTTCATTTTTTCCAATTTCCTCCAACTACCCCAATACTTTCTGATATATCGGTAAAATGATAATTCGTCAGCCCTGCTAAAATCCCCATCAATCTATCGTTTCTCATGCTTGTATTTTTAGGACGTCTTACGGCAAACCCCATGTCATCCAGAGAGATTTTCTCTATATGAACATCATCAATACCCATTTTTTCAGCCAGGGTCTTTGCAATGTCATAGCGCGAAACCGCTTTTGAGGGACACAGATTCACGGTCCCTGTAACGCCGTTTCCCTGCAAAATTCCCGTCACCGCTATCACGTCGTCAATAAAGGTGGGGCAAAACACCTGATCACAGGCCGCTCTCACAGTCTTGCCCTGCGCTAAACGCGATGCCAGCTCATCTATCATAGTTGCATCTCCCTTTACATGAGAATATACCTTGCTGAGCCTGATAATGAGATGGTTGCCATTTGTGATTTCCCCTATTTTCGATTCGACCTCCGCCTTTTGCCTGCCGTACTCAGTGTTAGGGCATAGGGGGGCGTCATCCTTATAGTTACCGGCATTGCCGCCAAAGACATAGTCGGACGAGGTAAACACCGGCTTTATGTGCTCATCTGTCAACTGCCTTATTAGTTGAAGCGTCCCTGTTACGTTGACTTTTGTTGAAAGACCCTTTTCCTGTTCACATCTGTCTATGTTTGGTATTGCGGCCATAATTAATGCCTCTTTGTAGTGATTTTCAGAAAGCCTGAGTGCCCTGATATCGGGATTTAATAAATCCAGTTCAGCGCGGGTAGTGCCGATAAGATCGCTGTGCGTTTGCCGGTAAGCATTGAGAAAATGCCTGCCAATAAATCCACCGGCCCCGATGATTACGGTTTTTGGTACTAAATGCCGACGAGTTGCCACCATTATCAGAGTCTCTTACAGGCATACATACAGGTAATTTTTTTGCACAGTTGAAGCGTTTTAGATGCGAAGTCCTCCGGCAACATAGTATATAAAGCCGATAGAAAAGATTCAAATCCCCGATTCGTTATGAAGTGTTCGGGATTAACATTCTGCACTGGAAAAACGACATCGTTATGGACAGCGCTTTTCCTTGCTATAAAAAATATCATTGTTGGATTACCAAAATTATGAGGCAATTTCGCCGGTGATGTAAAGTCAAAATAACAGCTTCTAGTTCTCGAATGACTTATATGTATCTTTGCTTCAATATCAGTGAAGTCGTTTGCAGTATAAAAATCAAACAATAACGAAGGAGAAATCTGATAATATCCGTGTTCAAGGTATCCTGAAATTGGAAGGTGATGTATGACTATTCCACCGGCCTTCAGCAATCTCACAGTATTTGATAATACTTCTGTTATGTTAAAACAATGTTCAGTTGTTCCTCCATCATAGACCATATCATAGCGACAATGCAGGGTTTGATCTATGGGTTTGTTAAGATTCAAAACACGCGTTGGATTTTCCTGAGCTGACACATCAATACTGTCTACTATGTCAAATCCTAACATGTTAAATAAAACGCTTTGATGAATAGTCCTCCCAAACTGTGTTGTATTGTCCATGATAATAGAATCGTTGTCTATATCTCTGTATTTATATCCTTCCATGGACAATATTTTTCGTACATCGCTATACTGCCCTTCCACGCCCTGAACCCCATATGTAACACACATCCCGGACAAGTGTCTGTCCTTCATTGTTCTTGCTATAAGCCGCATTGTTGATACGCTAATTCCCATTTCCCTGAATCCTCAATTTCTATATTTTCTTGCCGCATCCAACGGCAAACAAGTAATGGCACATGGGATAAAATCCCGTATGGACAACCTCGTCGTTCATTCCAAAGATAAAGACATTCCAGAAGTATTTGCGCACGAGCGATGTTAACCGCTGCGCGCTGTAGAGATTGATATGTCCTATTTTACTGTTTTCCGACGCGTATGGCGAGGCGGTGATATTAGGAGTGCCAATCACTGTAAGGCCATGTGGTCGCAGGTTAGAACAGATTGTCGCCATAAGTTCGTCTTCACGGTCTCCATTTATATGCTCAATAACATCAAGGCTTACTACGGCGTCAAAACTTCCATAGAATTTGCCGATAAAATCGTCACACTTAAACTCAAGGCCGACCTTCTTTATATGCTCATTTGCATATGAAATCGCGCGCTCATCAAAATCAACCGCTGTTATTTCGTGGCCGTCCTCGGCGATGATAACCGTTGACAGTCCCTCGCCACATCCTAATTCAAGGACTTTCATAGGCCCATCATTACACAGCAATCTTGTTATGAACTTATAACGCGAAAGGGTGAATAGCAGGTGCCTGGGGGTTGAGCGCACTATATACGAATTCAAATCACCCAAAACCAGCGGCTCCGCCTTAGCCTGTCCAACATGCCGCCTTACGTCATCCCATGCCTCTTTACTCATCCCATATCTGCCTTACTCATCAGAAGCTCCTTGCATACCGGCGTGCTGTCATGGTTTTACAATATAGCCGGCCGGGGCGTTTGTCCACGCAAATGTCTTTATTTTTATATCAGGTTTGTCCGCAAAATATTCGTCTACGGCCTTTGTCTCGCCTGGCCAATCGCTGATTGAATATTCGTCAAAAAGCATTACCCCTCCTCTGGAAAGTAAGGGCCACAGGTGTTGCAGCGCGGTTTTAGTCGGCATATACAGGTCGCAATCGAAGTGTATAAGCGAAAAGCGGACACCCGGGTTTTCGCCGATGAACTTCGCAACCGTATCCCCGATGTTGCCTTTGATTAACTTAACCCTATGTTTCCATGGGATGAACCTATCCTGGTCGAAAATGTCTATGGCGTTGACAAGCTCATCAAAGTAATTCTCTGGAGAAAATCCGCCTGTATGTTTTTGCAATGCCTCTATTCTTTCCCCATCTTCAGGGTCAAGTTTTTCAAATCCAGTCCAATTATCAAAGCCATACACAGTCTTAGTGCGGTTGCCTATACAATATGCCTCAAGCAGGTTTGCCCACGTCATAAGCCCAGCGCCTCTGAACACGCCAAGCTCTGCTATATCACCTGGTACATCCAGAGTCAGTTTAAATAAATCAGTGTGGGCGAGGAATCTCTTAAGCCACTGGCGCCTTACAAGCACCACAAACAACTTTACCGCATCCATTGGTTTAATATTGTATTTACTGCAATGGGCCGCAAGCATATCCTCAATGTCTGAATCAGCGCCTGTCTTCTTAAATCCATCGAAATCTGTCATCCGCTCCCTCCTGTGGTGCCAAAAATTTCATACGCGTCAAGGGGTTTTGCTTCATTGACATAGGGCAGAACGAACTGGCCGATAAAGTCTTTGTTTTCGCCGCACAGACAATCTCGAATTTCGCCATTAAACCACTTTGTCCCCATCAGGGCATTACGCATATCCGCAAAACTCTTACCCCCCTTACCCCCAAGACCACCCCCGATATTACCAAGTGTAAACTGTAAAAAATTACATGGCAGCACTTCCCCGTTAGCGGTAATAGCCATAAACTCTGTTACCGCGGGGCAGTGGTCATGCACACCGGAGAAGATGTCTCTGTTGACCATTCTTTGTCCACTGGGAAGCACAGGGCAATTTGTCTGCAATTGCTTGATATAACTAGAATCATCGGGGGTTAAGAGGACATCAGTTTTCCCATCCCATTTTCCAACCGGCTCGGCAATCTGCACATCAATCCTAATACGTTTAGACTTGGCAAATTCATATGCCGTCTTAAATCCCTCGGAATATAACGAGGCATGGGTTACAACCACGGAGATTGAGGCTAGCAACCCAGCGTTAAGGACATTATCTATGGCCTCAACGACCCGCTTGAAACTTCCCGCAGCGCGGTTTGCGTCATGTTCCGCTTCTATACCGGAGTCCATGCTGAATGACAACTTATCAACCTTCAAGCCCTTAAGCCACAGTATCTTGTCCCTTGTCATGTTCCATCCATTTGACACAACATTTATATATGTCTCATCAGGGCAACAGTTATTGATTATGTTTTCAAGTCTTGCAGGCTCCAAAATAGGCTCGCCGCCTTGCAATATATAGTGATAGACACCCATATCATACAATTCCATCTGTGTCTTTTCTAACGCGGCCAGCCCTACGACAGTTGTCCTGTTAAATGTTTCGGCATAGCAGTGAGGACAGCTCATGTTGCATAACGGGGTTACATCAAGCGCTATTGTTCTTAATGAGCCTGGTTTGTGAAGTTTCTGTCGTTTGTGGAGCTTTGGTTTTTCTGAATACAAGCCTTTAATCCCCCGAACTCATACGATTGTTCTGCATTCCAAGTGTCAATCGTATAGCAAAACGCAGCCAATTGTCAATACGTACGGGGTTTCAACCCGCGCCTACGAGAGGGGCAGGTCCATTTTCATTATCAACCCGGCACTGGGGGCGTTGAGGGCGATGAGGCGGCCTCCGTGGAGCAGGACTGCCCGTTCGGCAATTGCGAGGCCAACCCCTGCGCCGCCGCTTTGGCGTTCGTGTGCCTCGTTTACGCGGTAAAAGGGGCGGAAGATGTCTTTCAGCTCCGGCTCCGGGACACCGGGTCCATGGTCTCTGATCTCAATACGCGCCCATAGTCGGCTGACGGATTCTTTCTTCTGCAAGGATATTTCAACCGCCGTTGCCTTGGCGGTATATCTGATGGCATTACGCACGAGGTTTTCGAGCGCCTGGCTCAGCAGTTCACGGTTTCCATTTATCATAAGCGGCGCATGTTCTGCCGTTACCTCCACGGTGCGCCCATTGCTTTTTGCCTCGAAATCCGCATCCGCGGCTACCTCTGCGATGAGCGCGGCTATGTCCAGAGGTGTTTTCTGAATCATGCCGTTGTCATTTTCCAGCCTGGTGAGCGTCAGAAGCTGGCTTATCAGGTCGTTAAGGCGGTTCGATTCGCGCTCGATCCTGTCAAAGGGTGCTGAGAGTGACGGGCCGGCTGATTGGCGAGCCAGCTCAAGGGCGACATTCAGGCGTGACAGTGGAGAGCGCAGCTCATGTGAAACGTCCCGAATCAACCGCTGATGGGCACCTACGAGGGTCTCTATGCGTACTGCCATAAGGTCAACATCGCGCCCCAGGTTGGCAACCTCGTTCTTTCGGTGAACCAGGCCCTCCCCGACACGCGCCGAGAGGTCTCCTTCGGCCAACTGCTGAGTGACCTTACGCAATCTTCTCAGGGGTACGATAGAATACCTGAGAAAAACGTACCATGTTAAAAGAGCGGCGATTATGGCCGTTGCCCCGTAGGAGGCAAGTGTGATGGCATATTGCCGCCATTTGTCATAAGAAGTAGCTGGTGGCGCCTCCGCGTCTTCTGGTGGCCTGCGATTGGGCCTGCACGCAAAGATATTTTCAACTCCAGCCACACACTGGCCATCAAGGACTCCGTGTTGTGAACTAAACGCACACGGCTCCCCCTCCCGCTTGCCATCACATGCGACAACGGCCTCGTGCGGGGGGATTCTGTGGGCAGGGGGCGCCTGCAAACGCTGTGTTTGTGCCGCCGCCAGCCCCATCAACAGCACGACAACGCATAACGCCTGGCACACCCGCCGCAATAACATATTTCCCGAAGTGAACATAGAGCCTACGATTCAGAGCAATACAGGTAGCCGATGCTGCGAACCGCCTTAATTCGCTCAGAGTCGTCTGCCCGCTGCCCGAGTTTCTTACGCAGGCTGCTTACGTGTACATCAATACTCCTGTCATAGGCAAGCAGGTTTCTGCCCATTGCCTGTTTTACCAGCTCGTCGCGGCTGACTACCTGTCCCGCCTTTCGCATCAATACCTCAAGAATGGCAAATTCGACCGATGTCAGTTCCACCTTCTGCCCGGCACGAAGCACGGTGCGGGTTGTGACAGCCAGTTCGACATCAGCGACAATCAGCCTTCCAGTGTCGTGCTGGGATTGGGGGGCGGACTCCACACGGCGCAGCACGGCGCGAATTCTGGCAACCAGCTCGCGTGGGTTAAACGGTTTGGGCATGTAATCATCCGCGCCTATTTCAAGACCGACGATGCGGTCAACATCCTCGCCCCGTGCTGTCAGCATAAGCACTGGCACGCTGGAAACGGCGCGAACACGCCGAAGAACCTCAAATCCATTGGCCCCGGGCAACATAACGTCAAGCACTACCAGTGAGTGCTGCCCCTGAATCACCGCATCAATCCCCTTCAGACCATCATGCACGGCCTCTACGACAAACCCCTCCGGCGTGAGATAGTCCTTAAGAAGGTCACACAGTTCAGTGTCATCATCTATTATCAATATATTACTCATAGCATTCTTGCTTAATTATAAGTTATAACCACACCGTTTGTCTGTTAAGAATTGTAAAGAATTACGCATGACTATTTACAAATCTTTACAAAAGCCCCTGCAATATTGACCCAACTTTAAATAATTACTGAGGGTGGAGTTCTGGAAGCCGCCAACGAGGGGATAATCCCCCGTCTTGCCGGCGGCAGCCCAAACGCAATAGACAAAACATTGGCAAAATCACGGGTGAAGGGGAGTTACTCCCCTTCGTCTTTAATCCGTAGTTGTTTTACTCTATTTCTGCCACTTCCACTGTTGAAAAAACCATCTTGCCGTACTCGTAGTCCACTTGTACTGTATCGCCTTCGTTTACCGACTTTTCGATTATCTTTAATGCTAACGGGTTTAGTATCTCCGTTTGAAGCGCCCTTTTTAACGGTCTTGCGCCATATACAGGGTCGTAACCGGCGTCCGCTATGGCATCCTTTGCCCTGTCTGACAGCAGGATGTCTATGCGCTTGTCCTTCAGGTATCGCCTCATTCTGTAGAGTTGAATATCCACGATGCGTTTTATCAGCTCCTTAGTCAGCGGATTGAAGATTATAATCTCATCTACCCTGTTAAGGAACTCCGGCCTGAAAAAAGATCTTAACTCTTCCAACACCTCCTTCTTAACGCCGTTATTATTTGTGATATTACCGTCTCGCAGGTGTCCCTGGATGTATGAGCTGCCTATGTTGGACGTCATTATGACGACGGTGTTTCTAAAGTCTACCGTCCTGCCGTGGCCGTCTGTGAGCCTGCCGTCGTCAAGGAGCTGCAACAGAACGTTAAAGATTTCGGGGTGGGCCTTTTCGATTTCATCGAGCAGGACAACACTATAGGGACGCCTTCGTATAGCCTCCGTAAGCTGGCCGCCCTCGTCGTAGCCGACATAGCCAGGGGGCGTGCCAATGAGGCGCGATACCGTGTGTTTTTCCTGATACTCGGACATGTCAATGCGCCGCAGGGCATTCTCATCATCAAAAAGAAACTCCGCAAGGGCCTTGGCCAGTTCAGTCTTCCCAACGCCAGTAGGTCCTAGAAAAATAAATGACCCAATAGGGCGGTTCGGGTCCTGAATGCCGGCCCTTGCCCTTCGTACCGCGTTGGACACCATTTGTACGGCTTCGGGCTGACCGACCACCCTGAGGCGGAGCCTATCCTCCATGTGGAGGAGCTTTTCCACCTCTGTCTCAAGCATCCTAAGCATGGGAATGCCTGTCCATCGTGACACTACCCACGCGATGTCATCTTCAGTTACGGTGTCGGTGAGCATCTTGCTATTGGCGTGCCATGCCTCCAGACGGCGGGTTTGCTCTTCCTGCGCCTTGGAAAGCTCTATGATGCGGCCATATTTCAGCTCTGCCGCGCGGGCAAGATTGCCCTGTCGCTCGGCGGCGTCGGCCTCTGTCTTAGCGTCTTCGATTTCCTCTTTTATCTTTCTGATTGCGGAGAGGATTTCCTTCTCTCCCATCCAACGGGAGCGCAACTGGTCTCGCTGGTCAATAAGGCCGACAACTGTTTTATTGATCTTTTCCAGTTGCAGGGCCGACTCCTTCGTGTCTTCCTTGCGCATAGCCTGGCGTTCGATTTCAAGCTGCCGTACGCGCCTTTCCAGTTCGTCAAGCTCAGCGGGCATACTGTCCATCTCCATGCGGAGTTTTGAGGCCGCCTCGTCTATTAAATCAATGGCCTTGTCCGGCAGGAATCTGTCCGATATGTAGCGGTTTGACAAGACAACGGCGGCTATCAGGGCGGAGTCCCTGAACTTAATCCCATGATGAATCTCATAGCGCTCTTTCAGCCCCCTTAGGATGGATATAGTATCCTGCACGGTAGGCTCCTTTATATAAACCGGTTGAAAACGCCTTTCAAGGGCGGCGTCCTTCTCTATATATTTCCTGTACTCGTCAAGCGTGGTAGCCCCAACACACCGCAGCTCTCCACGGGCAAGCGCGGGTTTAAGCATATTTGAGGCATCCATAGAACCCTCCGCGGCCCCGGCGCCGACAAGCGTATGCAGCTCGTCTATAAACAGGATTACCTTCCCCGATGCACTCTCCACCTCCTTGATTACGGCCTTTAGCCTGTCCTCAAACTCCCCCCTGTACTTGGCCCCGGCAATGAGCGCCCCAATGTCCAGTGCCACGACAATCTTGTCTTTCAGCGTCTCAGGGACATCCCCTGCCACGATGCGCCCGGCAAGCCCCTCCGCAATAGCGGTCTTACCCACGCCGGGGTCGCCTATTATCACAGGGTTGTTCTTTGTCCTTCGGGCAAGCACCTGTATCACCCTTCGAATCTCCTCGTCTCTGCCTATGACGGGGTCGAGCTTTCCTCTGGCAGAAAGTAAAGTAAGGTCACGGCCATATTTCTTGAGGGCCTGGTACTTATCTTCGGGGTTTTCGTCTGTTACGCGCTGCGTACCTCTGAAGTCCATCATAGCCGCGAGCAATGTATCTCTGTCAACGCCGTGGCGCTTGAGCAGTTCAGCCGCCCCGCCACCTTTAAGAATCAGACCTAAGAGCAGGTGTTCGACGCTGACATACTCGTCGCTCATATGCTTTGCCTGAGCTGTGGCCTCGTCAAATACATCCTTCAGCCTTGAGGACATGTATAGGTGTCCGATGGGCTGCGCCCCCGAAACCTGTGGAAATTTGCCAGCGGCGCCCTCTGACTCTGCCTTCAACCTATCAACATTAGCGCCCGCCTTTGTAAGAATCTGAGATGGAGTTCCCTCCTTATCCGCTGTCAGGGCAAGGAGCAGATGTTCAGGCTGTAGCTCCTGATTGCCCCTGGCGGTGGCGATTGACTGGGCGTCTCTGAGGGCCTCGCGGCTTTTTATAGTGAGATTATCCATCATCTGCTTTCACCTTCACCCTTAAATATTCGTTGCAGTCTGCCCTGGAAATACCTCTTTGTGTCTTCCTCAAGGTAGTCCAGGATACCCTCCATTTCCTTTTGCATGGCGTCAATGCGGCCACGCATGTCCATGATTATCTCAAGCCCGGCCTTGTTCACGCCCAGTTTTCTTGTAAGGTCAACAATAAACTTCAACTGCTTTATGTCCTGGTCTGAGTACTTGCGCTGGTTATTTTGTCGCGTTGGGGTGATAAATCCCTCGCGCTCATAGAGCCTTAGTGTCTGGGGGTGGAGGTCAAACATCTCCGCCACTACGCTGATTACATAAAGAGGCCGGTGGCTGTTATCCTTGTCATCCATTGCGTCCCCCTTTAAGCAGGTCTTCTCTGACATTTTCTTTATATAACTCACCGAGGCTGTCTATCAGCTCCTTCTGCTTTTGAGTCAGTTTCGTTGGGACGGCAACCAGCACCTCAACGTACAAATCGCCGTAGCCGGTACCCTTGGGAAGCGGCATTCCCTTGCCTTTGAGCGAGAATATCCTGCCGCTTTGGGTACCCTCAGGAAGGGTCATCAAAGAGGTGCCGCCAAGTGTGGGAACCTCTATTTTCCCCCCTAATGTGGCCTCTATAAACGTTACCGGCACATCAACATATAAATCGTCATCCTTTCTCTTAAATATCGGGTGAGGCTTCACGTGTATCTCTATGACCACATCCCCTGCCATGCTGGCTCCCATGGTGCCTTTGCCCTTTAGCCTAACCTTGCTGCCAGTGGCAACACCCGGCGGGATTTTCACTTTCATTGAATCGGTGGTGGCGACTGTTCCGGCACCGTTGCATACGTAGCAAGCCCTTGCGCCCTTTACGCCCGTCCCCGCGCAGTTTACACAGGTTTCCTCGCGCTCTATGGCCATTGGCTTAGTCACGCCCGTGTATGCCTCGTCAAGTGTGAGCGTCAACCCGGCGGTCACATCGTCGCCTTTGCTTGGCATTGGGGCCTCCGGCCTGGCGTTGAACTTAAACATGTCTGAGAATATGTCTCCGAAATCGAAATTCGCCGTGTACTTTTTGCCGTCGAAACCCTTCGCCTGCCTGCTGTTTGCGAAGGCACCGTTGTTGAAATACTCAAACCCGTTGTTGGCGCCAAAGGGATTGCGGGCGGCGTTGTCGTATTCTTTACGTTTTTTCTCGTCGCCGAGGATGTCATAGGCCTCGTTGATTTCCCTGGACTTGGCCTCACATTCCTTGCTTCCTGGGTTGAGGTCTGGATGGCATTTGCGCGCCAGCTTTCTGAACGCCTTTTTTATCTCATCATGGGTGGCGGTCTTGCTCACGCCGAGAGTTGCATAGTGGTCTTTAGTACCTGGAGCAGACATAATATCAGCCTCACACGGATATATTAAGCCGCCAAGGGCGGTCGGCGAATAATCGCCATTAAACAACTGTAACACTTTACAACGTCTTTGTCAAGATATATTTATCAGATCTTATCAACTATTATTACAAGCCACCTTACAATTATTGCGGCTGCCGCATGATACCGTGTGAGGAGAAAATATTATTTTCCTGTTGCGGCTGGATTGGCGACAGCGAAATGTGATATTATCGTTTAAAAACAATAAGATTGGGACATGCGGTGGGGAGCTAATAAAAAAAATTTATTACTTGATAACTTTTTTTTATTTGACGATTAGCCGGAATATTTAATATGCTTTCGGTACTTAAAAGAAAGGGGTTTTATCGTTTGAATCTCTCAATATAAAATCTTTAAGGAGGTTAGTCTATGAGTAAGAAGTATGATACGCCGCTGTTGGACGAGTTGGAAAAGGGTGCGTTTCCAAGCTTTGTAAAAGAGATTAAGCGGGCTGCAACGCATTCAGACATGGCCAACGACCTGCTCGGCCATACAGAACTATGTTACAAGGAAAGGGTAACACACTGGAAGCACGGCGGCATAGTCGGCGTCAGGGGATACGGCGGTGGTGTTATTGGAAGGTATTCCGATATACCGGATAAGTTTCCGGGTGTGGCGCATTTCCACACAGTCAGACTGAACAGCCCATCTGGCTTCTATTACAACGCGGCTGCTCTGAAAGAGTTATGCGATTTATGGGACAAGTATGGAAGCGGCCTGACCAATGTACACGGTTCAACGGGCGACCTCGTATTTTTGGGGACGAGGACAGAGCAGTTAGAGCCATTTTTTGCTGAAACATCATCAAGGGGATGGGACCTTGGCGGTTCTGGTTCCGCATTGAGGACACCGAGCTGCTGTCTGGGCAAGTCCAGGTGTGAATGGGCGAACATAGACACGATGGCGATAACCAACGACATAACCCAGCACTACCAGGACGAGATGCACAGGCCGGCGTTCCCGTACAAGTTCAAATTCAAAGTGGCCGGTTGTCCGGTTGACTGTATCGCCTCCATAGCGAGGGCGGACATGTCTATAATCGGCACATGGAAGGGCGACATCCGGATTAATCAGGATGAGGTGCTGAAATATTCCAAGACGATGGACATAAAGGCTGAGATTATTGACATGTGCCCCACGGGGTGTATGCAGTTTGACGGCAAGGCGATGAAGATAGACAATTCCAACTGTAACAGGTGTATGCACTGCATAGCGAAGATGACGAAGGCCCTGAGGCCTGGCACGGAGCAAGGCGCGACACTGTTGTTAGGCAGCAAGGCCCCTATTGTGACGGGCGCTCTGATGTCGTGGGTAATAGTACCATTTATAAAGATGGAGCCACCGTATGAAGAGTTCTACGACCTGATTGACAAGATTTGGGAATGGTGGGACGAGCACGGTAAGAACCGCGAGAGAATCGGAGAATTGATAGAGAGGTTGTCGTTCCCCAGATTCTTGAAAGATGTAGGCCTTGAGCCGTCTCCTGCGATGGTCAAAGAGCCGAGGAGAGATCCATTTTTCTTCTGGGCGGAAGAGGATATCGAAAGATAGTTTTTTTCCCTGCGGAGTTTTGCGGATAGTAGAGATAGATTTGCATGAAACATTACTAAACGAAGGAGGAATTTATAATGTCAGAGTTACCACAGAGA
>JADFYL010000031.1 GCA_015233045.1 Nitrospirota bacterium
ATACGCTTATAGACTACTTCCCCGATGACCTGTTAATCGTCATAGACGAATCCCACGTAACCATCCCGCAGATAGGCGGCATGTATGAGGGCGACAGGGCCAGAAAACAAACCCTCATCAACTACGGCTTCAGGCTCCCTTCCGCACTGGATAACAGGCCGCTAAGATTTAACGAGTTTGAGGCACGCGTAAAGGCGGCCATATATGTGTCGGCAACGCCGGGCAAGTATGAACTCAACAAGGCAAGCGGCAATATAGTAGAGCAAATTATCAGGCCGACGGGCCTTTTAGACCCTGAGATGTTCGTACGTCCAGTCAGTGGCCAGGTGGATGATTTGATAAGAGAAATCCGGCTTGTAACCGCCAGAAAAGAGCGCGTACTAGTTACAACGCTGACAAAGAAGATGGCCGAGGACCTCTCGGAGTACTACAATGAGCTAGGCATAAGGACACGCTACCTGCACTCAGACATAGACACGCTTGACAGGGTAAAAATACTTCAGGACTTGCGCATGGGTGTGTTTGACTGTCTGGTCGGGGTAAATCTCCTCCGGGAGGGGCTGGATTTGCCTGAGGTATCTCTTGTGGCTATATTCGACGCCGACAAGGAGGGATTTTTGAGGTCAGAGAAATCCCTGATTCAAACAGCGGGACGCGGCGCCAGAAACGTAAACAGCAAGGTGCTGCTCTATGCCGACACAATAACCGGCTCTATGCGCCGTGCGATGGACGAGACCACGCGCCGCCGTATAAAGCAGCTCCAATATAACGAAGAAATGGGGATAACCCCTGAGACTGTAATCAACAATATAAAGAACATCCTTGCAACCATATACGAGGCCGACTACTGGACAGTGCCGATAGAGGATGAGATAGAAATGCCTGACGTCTTTGACGAGGACAAATTAAAGGCGCTGGAGCTGGAAATGAAAGAAGCGGCACAGAAGCTGGACTTCGAACGCGCGGCCACTATCAGAGACAAGATAAAGGCAATACGGGAAAAGGCGCTTGCCGTTGGGATGGGATAATTTTTTTTTGCCAGCAAATACTATATGCTGTGTTCAATTAGACGGCAGTATTTGTATAATACCCGAGTGACAATTTGTGCCTCGTAAATTTCACTATTGAAGGAGAGCATATTGAAGATAAGCTTAGTATCACCATACAGTTCTCTGTATAACGCCGGCCTGAGGTCAATATCGTCGGTGCTTAAAAACGCTGGATTTGACACCACAATGATATTCCTTCCCATGCCATCAACCGAATCAGGATGGAATATATCGCCTTTTTGTCATATCAGCTATCCTGAAAGCCTGCTTGAAAGGCTCAGGGTGATGACTGCTGACTCCTCAATCATTGGGATTACACTCATGGATAACTACATGCGAGCGGGGGCGGAGTTGTCGAAGACACTGAAGCGGGCAGATAATTTTGTCATATTTGGGGGTGTGTTTCCGACCTTAAACCCGTTGAAGGCGCTTGAATTCGCCGACGCGGCCTGCATAGGGGACGGTGAGTACGCGATGCTTGAACTTGTGAGACAGATTGAGGCGGGTACCGCTCCCGGTGCGATTAAAAATATATATTTTCACGGCCAGAGCTATCCAGAACTTGACTCTATACATGATATTTCCTCGCTGCCCCTTCCCGACTACGGCCCTGAGGGCCACTATGTCTATGTTGAACACCTGGAGGAGATAATACCGATGCGTTCTTTCGAGGATTATAAACCATTCATGGCGTTCCGACCAGAAACCAACCGTGATAACACTGTTTACATATACAGGATGGAGACGGCGCGGGGCTGCCCGGACAACTGTACCTACTGCGCCAACAATGTATTAAAAAAAGTTCAATCCCCAAAGGTACGCTTCAAAAGCATTGAAAAAATAGAGGAGGAGATTCTCTGGGTAAAAGAACATTTCCCCTTTGTAAATGAATTATCTATTGAGGACGATTCATTTTTTGCGAGGAAAGATGTTTGGGAGACTGCGAATCTTCTCAAAAAATATGGGCTGCCCTTTAAGAGTTTATTTACTCCGGTCTATTTTACGGAAGAGCTGACCACACACCTCATTGAATGCGGGATGATAGCGTGTCAGATCGGCCTGCAAAGCCGGGCACCCAACATGGAGACGATCTACCGCCGCGTGGCAATCAACAAAAACATTGACGAGGTCTTAAAGTTTTTCTCTCTAAGGCATCCCAATTATCCCCTTATCATTGATTTAATCGTTGACAACCCATGGGAAACGCCGGAGGATACCTTATTTACAATCAATTATTTATTAGACCATATGCCACGCAACGCCATGATAGGAGTTAGTTCGCTGGTTTTCTATAATGGAACCGCGCTCTGTAACAAGGCCGTTGAGGAAAACCTCCTTGACACATCCACAGATTACCAGTTGAAGACATGGCATTGGCACAGGCAAAACAGGATTCACTATACGACGATGCTGTTGGTTATGCTAAAGCTGCGGCTTCCACGCGGCTTGATAAGGGCGCTTGCCTCTAAACCCGTGGTGTCGTTACTCGAAAGGAAGTTCGTAACAGAGAAGCTGATTCCCGGCACCGTCCGAACAATAAAGAGACTGTATAAAAAAATAAAGGGCAGGATCGCAGACAAATATTGATAGTAAATAGAAGTAAAAGGATTAAAAACGAAGGGGGGTTATCCCAATACTGTCCAGAATAGAACTTGCTTATAGAAACAAGGAGCTAAGTTAAAGCAATAGCGTACTCATACATGACAACTGCCATATCAAGATACTTGACATGGCAGTTGTCATCTAGATTTTTTACTAGTGGTTGTGCAACAATTCAATATGAGCAGGAAAGCAAAAGACCCGATTAAGGCAGAGCAGATAAAGGGGGTCAAGTATTTTCAGGTCATAGAGCCGATTTTAGAGAAATTACGCGGGCAAAACGAGCATTTCAATAGGGAACTGCATTACGATAAGTACGTACTGATGTATTTACTATACTACTTTAACCCTGTAATAGACAGCCTTAGAGGTTTGACGGAAGTGTCGCAATTTAAAAAAAATTCAGAAAGCGCTTGGGATAAAGCGGTATAGTCTTAGCAGTTTATCGTCTAAAACTAAGATTATGGGATTAGTTTAGAAATATAAAAAAATATTCAACTTAGACATTGACAAATCAGGATTCCATCAGGTAACATCTAAAGAGGGGGTCGGCTGGGGGCCTCTATAGCTAAGAGCCTATGTGCAACAGCGATGTTTATATGTTACGATGAGATAGTGGAGATAACTGGATAATGAGAAGATATGTTTAATCCTAAACAAACGCTCTCTGGAGCCATAGTGTTTGCGTCGGTGTTTCTCGGTAGCTTTATGGGTGCCGCGATAGCTCTGGTTACAACGCCGAAATCCGTAGTTGACGGGATTCAAGGCAAGTTAAAAGATGCGATCGGCGCGTTGGAAGAGAATGTCAGCGACCAGGTTGACACCGCCACTATTATGGTAATCGAAAATACCACGAGACTCGTCGCTAAAACCCATAACAGCATAGAAAAGGCAACATCTGTCGTCAGTACGATTAAAGATACTTATCTGCCTATGCTAAAAAAAAAGTAGTCTGGCCGTTCACCCAACAATCCGCGCTGCTGAGTTAAAGACCTCGGCGTTCTCTTTTTAAGGATTAACGACGAAGGGAGGTAACCCCCCTTCACCCCTATTTTCGCGTATGTTTTATCTATCGCCAAGACGGGGGGATTATCCCCTGAATTTGGGCTGCCGCCGTTGGCGGCTTCGGCAGTCTATGGCTTAGTGTGGATATTATGACCTTGAAATGGCTTTAACATGTCTGGCGTGATGTTATCAAACCCTAACACCTCCCCGCCGTAGAGCTTAACAAAATTCCCCGCCTTTTCCTCATCCAGAAATGGCATAAACGGGTCGCCCATCGCTCCTGACTTCTTTGTGTCACAGACATAGAACGCCTTCCTCGCATCTATCCACTTCGTCTTCCAATTCGCATCGCCCATGTCGTTTGTATATATGGCCACGATATTCTTAGGCGTATCAGGCTGCCAGTAGTACGTAAACATGTCCATCGTCCCGCAAAATACGTCATATTTCCCATCAGTATAATGGATTTGCCCCTTCGCACCGGGGAAATCCACAAGTATCATCCCGCACACCGCACACGCATGCTTCCTCGTAAGCTCAACCGCCCCAACCGGGCGCTCCATCTCACCGGAACACCCGCTACAAACCAGTACAAGCAAACATATGGCCGTCACTATTTTAAACAGTTGGTTATACCTTCTTTTTTCTAAGTCTCTTGCGCAGCCCTATCCCCGCTATCAACACACCCAGGGACACAAGCGGCGGGAAAACATACACACGCAACGGCATCGGCGGCTCCATCATCAGATAATACCACGCCGAGATTGCCCCCCTTGTGTTGCCGTCCTCATCGTTTTGCCCGTCATAGGCCGCTACCGCAAATGGTATGAATTTGCCTGCCTCAAACACAGGGTCGTCCTTCGCAGGTTTAAGCTCCTTTTTGAAGACGACACTATAGAGGCCGTCGTCATAGGTCGCCATAACCGTTGCCTCCGGTTTTTCCTTAGGCTCTATCTTGTCAGGGCCCTTCGCTGTCATGGAAGAGACCTTGTCCTTGTCCGAGGCCCTCCACTGCCACAGATTAACAGGGGCCTTGCCTGTGCCCATAAAAAAGTATGGCAGCTCTGTACCCTCTAACTTATTAATGGGGAATTGAATGCGTATTGAGTCGCTGGGTTTGCCATCGCTGCCATCGTTAGGCTTTTTATCTATCCACTGCAGCAATATGGCCAGCTCCTTTGATGTATATAGCCCCCTTACCCTGACATTCGTAATAACCGGCGTAAAGTTGCGCGTATCAAACATCAACTGTCCACCCATCGGTAAATCTAAATAGTCCACCGCCTCCCACGCGGGGTCATTCGGCTTTGAGGGCAGTGTCTCTGTCTTTCTTACCTTCAGCGCAAGGCCCAGCTTCCTTGTGAGTTGGAGCGATTTAATGAAATGTGCAAGCGCCCATCTCTTATCGTCGGGAATCGAGTCCATATAAGACGTCATCGGCGTACCGCTTAGGCCAACGGAGATAGTTCTGAAAATGTCCTCAAGGCTTGAGCCGTTTCTCAACTCCCATGGATGTGTGTAATTGGCGGGGGCAATGCCATAGCCCCAATCTGTTTTGAAATCAGCCTGCCAGCCCTTCTCACCATTTCCACGTCCGGCGTTGCCGTGGCACTCCACGCACTTGGCCGTCTTGAACAGTTCCTTTCCCTGTTCGATTATCTCCTTGCTTGCCTTGGGCGGGTTGCCTACGTTTATGGGCTTGGTTTCCATTGCAAACGTATCGGGAGCGAATGATTTTACGTGCCCTACGATTGCCTTAACCTCGGCGTCGCTGAACCTGCTCCACGGCGGCATTGAGGTGCCAGGGTTGCCGTTTCTTATGACCTTTGTGATGTCCGCGTCGGTAGGCGGGTCGCCAGAGGGGGTTGAACGAAATTTAAACGAGCCGAAGGTAAAATCCCTCGGCTTAGGCAGTGAGACGTCCTTCGTAAAAGAATCGGCGTCGCCCTTATACCCGTGGCACTGGGCACACCAACCGTCATATATCTTCTTTCCCTCCGGGTTGTCGGCAGGCTTGTCAGCGCTGTACACTGAAACAGAGAAACACATCGCTATCAGAACCGCTATCAGAATCCTCATTCTTAAGAACCTCCTAATAAACATATCCATTACCAGCTCCTCGGCTTATTGCCTGTGGAGTCATATATGAACATTATTACCTTCCAGACCTCTTCCTCTGTCAGGAAATCCTCGAATGAAGGCATTGAAGAGTTCCACGGCCCAGACCCCGCCGGAAGCCCGCGCCATCCCTTTGATACCCTCCAAAAGACAAAGGACTCCGGCAGTTGGGCTATCGTATCCGTTCCCCTAAACGGCAGCGGGACGGGATTAAATGCCTGCGACAGGTGCCCTTTGCCATCGAGGTCATCGCCGTGGCAGAAGAAACAGTTCTGGTAGTAAATCTTCTTTCCCTCTTCCACGTATTTGGCAAAGTTGGCGGCGTCTTTCCTCAGAGGATTTTCCAGCCCCAGCACATTTACGCTCTTGCCTCTGAAATCCATCTGCGACGGCGGCTCTGGATGCACTATCCTTGCAGAGACAGGCGGGTCATACGTAGGCTTCACCTTGACGTATGTCAGGTATCCGGCAAACAACGGCAGCCCTATGAATACGATTAGTACTCTCAGCAATGCCTTGTTGTCGTCGGCAAACACCGCCCTCATCGGCTCAAGGAAGGCCTTAAATGTCTCCTCCTGTATCGAGAAATAGATAAAAAAGGAGAAAAAACTCATTGCCATGTACATCAGGATGACCTGTGAAGGCAGCGCCGGCATTACATATTCCGCGCTCTTGAGCAGCCCGTATATACATACCAATATCCCTGTGAAATTAAAAAAAGGAGATTTTCTGATTACTGAACCAATTGATATAACAAGTCCAATAATCGCTATTACCGGATATATCTTCAGCATTATCATTTGCCTCCTTTTTTCGCTTCTATCTTTATCTGTTCCTGCAGTACTGGGATGGACTCAGGATAGCTTACGGTTACGTTTGCCCCCTTGCTCTGCAGAAATGCCGCAACGGCTATCAGCTCACCCTCGGTTAAGGATGTCGGAGGCTTGTGCACCGGTGGCATCATGTTTTCAAATCCCTTTTGAACGTACTCGCCGGGATTTACCAGGGCCTCAAAGACATATGCCTCTGGCGTCATGTTTCGTTCCTTTGCGGATTTCACAATTTCCGCCCCTATGGTTGCAATTGCCGGTGCCCTCATGCCCGTCTCCTGCTTCATCGGGTGGCACACCATGCACTGGCCCTTGCTGAATATTATCGTCTCCCCTAAGGTCACAAGCTCATCCTGGGTTATCCCCTTCTCTACCTTTATCGTCTTTGGAGGAAGCGATTGCGACTGAGGAAGGAAATATAGCCCTATGTAGGCAAAGAATATGTTTATCCCTACCACGACTATGAAGAGTTTTATTGCGCCTCCTTTCATGCCTTGGCCCCTCCTTGTCCGCCCTTTTTCTCCAGCTTCATTATCCCGTAAAATAACAACCCCATCAGGGCAAAAAAGATAACCGTTAGGATGGACGTCACCACGGCGGCAAACCCGTGTGTCGGCAAAAAGGCGTCTGGCGATGTGTCCTTTATTATCCCATATACGTGCCAGTACTGCCTGCCCCCTGACCTCATGTATCCCATCATTCCCATAAGCCATGTAAACGTAACTGTAATTCCTATCAGGGCGTACTGCGACCTTTCGGGCATCTTGCCCCACCTCGGCGCGCCTATTATCTTCGCGTTTTTAAACATCTTCGCATCCAGAATAAACAACGCTATGATGGACAAAAAGAATACCCCAAACTGTATCGGCGACAGCACCTTTACCCTGACAGACGAGGATACCATATAGCTGTAAACCCCTATGGCAAGGACGGCTACCGTTGACCCCGCAACTATTATAATCCTGAGCGCGTTTCCTAACTTTGCCCACGAGACCACGGGTTCTTTATTGCTCATCTTGAATATGGCAAAACTAAGAAACGTCACCAGATAGGTTATTACGACGGCCGTGTTCTTTGCGGCCATGACGCCAAGATTGCCAAGCACCGGGTGGTATGTCCCCATTTTTCTTGCCTCATCAAGGCTTAACGCAATACTGTGCGGCGTCAGCCATACCGCATACCCCAGCAGCATAACGATGAAGAGGTACTTCACATACTTGAAATATCTCTCACCACCTGGCATTTTGTTCAGCGATATCCACAGGTAGTAGTTCACAAACATCAGTATAGCCCCGATTAGAATTGCCTGCATCACCCAAAGCCACGCGAAAAACCCGCCCATCAACTGAATACCCATCTGCTCGTTAAACGAATATATCTCAACGCCAAGCAAATACCCCACACCGGGCAGGATAAGAGAAAACCCAATAGAAATCATCGCCGACGTATATCCCATCCAGTCATAATAGGCTCGGTCCTCATCCGTCTCAGAGACTATGAACCGGTACGCCGCGTAGGATGCCGCGATGCCAGCGCCGAAGACCACATTGGCAACCAGCCTGTGTATAGACAGGGGAATCCACATGTGGGTCTTGATGGCATGCCACCGGCTTATCAGCTCTCCCGTTTCTGATACCCCCCCCGGAGTTGTCATATATCCAACCCATGAGCTGGTTATCAGAAGCATTATAACACCCATTATATTTAAGAGGCCACCAATGGCAACGTGCGCCCCCTTGTTGTTTTTCATTTTGTGCCACGAGTAGTAATAATAGTAACAGACCATTACCTCTACATACATCACCACTATATAGAGCCACCATGTCGGCCCCAGTATCCTCATCATATGGTCCATAAACTTTGGATATAGGACAGGAAGACTTATAAGTAGTATCGTGCCTATGGACGCGGTTATCGTATAGGCCAGCGTGAATAGCTTCGTAAAATCGTACGCAATACGGTCAAGCCTGCCGTCACTGCGCCTCCAGCTCAGATACTCCATCGAGACCGCAAAAATCGGCACACCCAACACAAAGGCCGCAAAGTTCAGGTGCAACTGCGCTATTATCCATACCCACACCCTGCTCCCTATTACCGGGAAAACCCTGTAACCATCCTCTGAAGGCGCCGGCAAGAGCCGACCTAATACAAACAGGAAAATAAAACCTATGCCAAGCAGCACGGTAAGTTTTATTAACCCCTTTGTCAAACCCTTCTTAACACTCACGTCAGCCATAATGATCTCCATATGGGGGGCGGAGCCTGAAGGCCCACCCCCTCAATCAGCTCTATTTTTTAGAAAACGTATGGTCAAGCGCAGTTGCCTGACCAGCCTTAACCTCTACATCCTTTGTAACCTCTCCAAAGCCCTCATGCCAAATCCTTACCTTGTATTTGCCGGGCAGCAGGTCTTTTATCTCGAAATCCCCCTTGGCGTCTGTTACGGTGGCGTAGGGGGTCTTGCTTGCATAGACATACGCCCTCATCCACGAGTGGGCATCGCACTGCACTATCTGAAGGCCGGGGACTTTTACGGGTTTCTCAATTGACTGGTCCTTGTTCGGCAGCGCCAGATTATACACCGTCCTCTTTTTGCCTTCTCCAAGGATTATGCCCAAAGAGGTGTTGTGAAATATCGGGTCGCTGTTTTTTATGATGTACTTTCCACCTACATAAGCAATGGCGACAATCGGCACAAATTCGCACTTCTGGTTATCAATGACCGCGTCGGTCTTTGGAATGGCCTTTCCCTTTTCAACGTCCTCGACTACCACCAGCACGTTTTTCACTTCATTTGACGCCGAGATGATGTACTCCTGTTTAGGGACGGACTTTCCGCAGACGGCCTCGTCTTTCTTAATATCCAAAACGGGGTCGGCAACCGGCCCTGATGACTTAATCTTCCCCTTAATCGAACCACCGTCTTTTACGTCAACCACCTCGTATGGTTTCGAATCAGCAAACGCAAACAGCGGCAGCAACAACATAGTTACCAGTACACCAACAAATACCTTTTTCATTAGCTCCTCCTGTGACAAACATCTTGTTATATTTTACAAAGACCGCGGCGGCCTGAAAATCAAGACGCGGCAGCCCCAACAACAATTGGCCTATTTTATAACTTCCCTTATGTAGCCGTGCAACTCATCTTCGTGAATATAATGTCCGATGATCTTTTTGACACGTTTCTCTGAATCTATGAACACCAGCACCGGTACGTAGTTTATTTTATACGTGCTTAGGACGTCCTCTCTGTTGCCTGCGAACATGGGAAACTGAAAGCCAAGGTCTCTCTTATATCGCCTGACCATCTTGCCGTCTTTTGCCATTACGTTTATCCCTATGATGCCTATAGTCTTGGCACCGAACTTTGCCTCAGCCCTCTTAAGCAGGGCTATCACCTGCGTACAGTAGTGGCACGAATTGTGGGTGAAATAGACGATTGTCGGCCTGTCTATCAACTGGCCTACGTCAACCATTTTGTCGTTCTCGTCTGCCATCGTAAAAACCGGAAACGCCTGGCCCTCTTTCATGCTGACGGCATAAGCGGGAACTGCTATAAATATGGAAAGTAGCAATAATAGAGCCGTTATATATAATCTCACTGTCACGAACCGGTTATACCTCCTTCCTGAGCAGCTCATACTTTATGAACGTCCTGTAGTTATGGCCGTATGTCATGGGAACCCCGTCTGCCTCCGCATGCGTGTATGAGAATGTATTGAGTATCTCGGACTGGGGTGGATTAAGGGTCAATCCCCTGCCGGTTGAAAATTTTATCCTGTTTGCCGTCAGGCCACCAAAACAAAACTCCCTGAGACCGGGCCACCGCTTGCCCTCAGCAAGGTCAACAGGGATGGTCTTGCCACCGGCATAGAATCTGAGCCAACTGTGGGAGTTTATGCAGTCGGCCTCAACCGTTCCTTTCTTATTCAACGTGGGGTGGTAGGGAAGCAATACGCCTTGTTCCCATTTCACCGGTATGGCTTTATAGACAAGCATCGTCCTGAACATGGCGTGAAAATCGTCGCTCCTCCCGGACTTGTCCTCAAAGGCAAGAACACTCACCCCCCTTGAGCACACCTGATGCACATATGCAGTGTGGGCAACTACAGCGTCATAGATTCGTTTGCCTATGCGCACAGGGTCGGTCTCACCGCCAACAACCATATCAATAAATTTAACTATTGCCTCATCCCATTTCTCCCACTCAGAGAGTTTCAGATATCTTGCGACATCAATATCTTTTGCCTCGGTAATGCGGGTGGTCTTTCTCCTCATAGTAAATCGCACAGAGGCGCACGTGCCTTTTTGGGTGCCGTCAGCCTCAATATAGACAGCGCTGTTGTCTGAGGCCCTGTTGACTGTATAGGGGTAGCGTGACTCTATGGCCAGATTTGTAATCTCCTGGTTGGGGTCAACTGCTGGCAGGGGTATCCACACCCTGACCGCCTGGTCCGCCGTATAGAACTCAGTCAGGTATCGTATCTTATACGTGAGCGCCTCTATACGCGTGTCAGATTCGCCTGGCAACGCCAGAGGCTCGCCGACGCTGTCCGGGCGTTTCGCCAGCAGCGCCCCCGCGGTTGCGAGCGCCCCCGCGATAAACGCCCTTCTGCTTATATGTAGCTCCGGCAATCCAGGCATAACGTCTAAAATACCCCCCCTATGGCTGCGTCATTCATTGGGTAATATCTCCCTCCAACACCAGGGTTATCATCCTGTTTTGTTCATCATTGCTCCAGACCTCTACCGTTTTTACAACCCGGCCAGGCGCTGAATCGCACAGCACATCCATCACTACCGCCCCTTTTTCCCCCGGTGCTATCTCCGTCGAACTGGCGGAGGCCTTCGTGCATCGCCTTCAAGCGGGGATTATGTCTTTTATTATGAGTTTCTCTGTGCCAGTGTTTGTCAGCTCAAATGTGTGTTGGACGCTCTCACCCCTTTTGACAGAGCCGAAGTCGAATCTTGTCTGCTGAAACGCCGCCTGTGCCCTGCCTGTGGGGGCGGCGTCATCGCCCGCTGTTTTGCCCTTAGCGGTTATATCTATCTCTACTGGTTTAGCGTCAGGCGCCGCCTTTATCTTTTGTTCGGTTATCCCCGTACCCTCGTGCCATACCTTCAGGACATATTCGCCCGGAGGGACATTCGTCAGATCAAATTTGCCGGAGCTGTCTGTAACCGCCGCGTAGGGTTGGCCAAATATAAATATGTATCCCATCATACAGTCGTGGGTATTGGATTTCACGGTTATGTAGCCTGTGTCTTTTGTCAGCTTATGGTAGTGCCTGATAGGTTTTTTGATTACCGCGTCCTTGTCCGGCAGGGCGAGGTTTAATATGGTCGAGCCGTCTCTAAGCGGCCTGCCCGATAACTCTTTTTGATATTGCAGTCCAAGTTTTAACTGAACGGTATGTAAAATCGGGTCTTCGTTTTTGATGACATAGTCGCCGCCGACAAAACCCACGCCGACAATCGGCTCAACTTTGCAGCCCTTAATTGTAATTGCGACATCCTGTTTTGGAATGGCCTTCCCCTCTTCAACGCCCTCAAGCCACACCACAGCGTCTTTTATCCCTTTATCGGGCGATACTACATAGCCACCAGACTTCTGTTCCTTCCCACATACGTCGGCGTTCTTTTCTATGCGAATAGCCACTGCCTCCGGCGGTGTACCAGAATACTTTATTACTCCCTTTACGTCAACTCCGCCTTTTACCTCGCCCTGTTCGTATGCAAAGGAAATACTCGCCAGACACAGCCCCAAGGCTGCTGATAAGACAACCGTCTGCATAATACGTTTCTTCATTTTTTTTGGCCTCCTTATTTATTAAGTCCTGAACTCATTTCATATATCTCTTCTTAAAGAAGTAATAACTTGCCAAAAGCGGCGCCGCTATCCACGCAACAGTCACGGCCCAAAGCACAGAGGGCCTGATAAAGCCGGGTATATCCACCGAGGCCAGCCCCATCAACACCGAATACTCCCCTATGGTCGTGAAATTCAGAATCCTATACACATCCACAGGATTAAACAGTAACATGACAATAAACGCCCCCGGCGTCAGCGCGCCCTTCGTCGCTATAAGCACCCCGACAAGTCCAAGGTCATACACAATAGTAAACACCAGCCACACAAGCACCGTAAAGCCGACAACCTTGCTACGCTCATAAAACATCACAGACGTCAAAAAGGAAATGCTCAAAAACACCAGCCCCAGCGCCACAGAGTTCACAACAAATACCATATAGCTGCCCATAGAACCAACCCCAGTCTTAAGCAACAATATCACCCCAGGAATGCTGAACCCCAACAGCGACGGCACGGCAAGCGATAGGGCAAGGCCAATATATTTACCCGCGATAAACTCGGCCGCCGTTATCGGCGCAGACAGATATAAATCAAGCGTGTGCCTGTCCCGCTCGTCCGCAATAACACCTCCGCCAAGCGTCAGCGCCAGCATCGGTATAAAGTATACGACAAGGCTTGTAAGGCTTGCAACTGTGGCCGCCATTGTCCTGAAACTGACAACCCCGCTGGCGGCGGAACCAAAATAGCTCACTACGATTGTCAGAATGGCAAAGCCAAGCGTTATCACCGCCACCCATCTGCTCTTGAGCCTGTCAGAAAACTCCTTATATGCCAGGGCCTTCAGCGGCGATGGCTGTCCGCGCCGCTCAGTGAATGCCAAAGAAAACCTCCTCTAAAGATGGTTGTCTCAACGTGAAATCCACAAAGTCCTCTTTGTGCCCCAAAATCGCCGCAAGCATCTTCAACTTATTTGCAACCGGCAGCTCGGCCGTAATCTGCCCCCCCGCGTATGTTATGTTAAGCGCCCCCTCTTTTTTCAGGGTTTCTCTTATTTCCGCCCCCTGCAAGCTGTGGTTCTTTACCATGATTATCAACCTTAGCGGCAGGTTTAGCCCCCGATATAACTCGTCAAGCGTGCCGACGGCCTTAAGTGCCCCATCTTTCATAATACCAACCCTGTTGACCTTTTCCTCCACCTCCGCAAGCATGTGGGAAGAGAGCACTACCGTTAGTTTCCTTCTCTCTCTCACCCCGTCAAGTATATCATACAGGAGCCTCGTCCCTATGGGGTCAAGACCGCTGGTAGGCTCGTCAAGCACCAGAAAGCCGGGGTTATTTAATAGCGACTGGGCAAGGTTCAGACGCTGGCGCATACCCTTTGAGTATGTCCCTACCTTGCGGGCAAGGACTTCCCACGGTAGGAGCTGTGGCAGTATGTCCTCAATATTACCTATGCTGCCGCCCTTGATGTTTGCAAAAAGCTCAAGGGTTGCCTTGCCTGACAGGTTGTCGTAAAAGGAGACACGCTCCGGCATATAGCCGATTAACCTTCTGAACTCCCGCCAGTCATTGTCTTTGAGTGCGGAGCCGCCCATGAGAACTTGCCCCTCTGTGGGTTTTATAATGCCAAGCATCATCCGCAGGAGTGTGGATTTCCCTGAGCCATTTGGGCCGACAAGGCCAAACATCTCCCCCTCCACCAGCTCAAATGACACCTCATCCGCGGCCTTTATGTCGTTGTAGTATTTCGTTACGCGCACGAAGTTAAGCATCACATACCACCTGTCAGATTTACAATTTTTTCCATATTTCCATAGTATTTGTCCGGCACATAGTGTGCGTACTTTATAGATAGTTCCTTCCAGTGCGCGTGGTAGGGCGACATAGAAGGGTTTTTGTCCACAACCTTGGGGACTTCCAGAATTGGGAACTGTTTCTCCAGCACCTTGAGGATATGCAACGCCGGGCTTGCAAACAATAATTTCGACAGTGGATAGCGCCAAAACACATGGTCAACCACCGTGTTTGACTCATAGGGGATATCCCCTGTGCCCTTTCCCGTCATGTCCCAGCCGAGGTAGTCGCTCCAGTAGTTGTAGTTCCAGTACTGATTTTTAGAGGACACGTACTTTACCTGTACCTCATTGTTGATAAATGAGTTGCGTGTGAACAGGTTATCCTCAGAGCCGCCCCAGTTATGCACGCCCATGTTGTTATTCATTATCAGGTTTGAGGTGAGTTTATTTCCTACCGAATTATATATAAACATGCCCTTTGCGTTGCTTACTATCTTGTTGTCAGAAATCTCGCTCCTCACGGTCTGGTTTAAGAGCAGGCCGTGGGTCTTGTTGCCCGCGGAGAGATTTCCGTTCACTTTGGATTCCTTAGTGTACATAATGGCCATACCCACAAGGTTGTCGTAGATAGTATTATAGCTAAAATTGCCGGTATCTACCCACATAGTGTGAATGGCGTAGCGAGACTTCGAAATATCATTGTGCGTGACGGTTGAATCGTGGCAGATTTCCATATACACGGCGTCGCGGCAGTAGGATAACCTGTTGCCGGTGATGGTTGCCTTATATGAACCTGTGAGGGTTATACAGTTGCCTCTGTCATTCTCTTCTAACGCCTTGATGCCCGTGACCGTGTTGTTGTCAATCCTCAGATTGACGCTTTCGAGGTTGCGAAGCCCGAACATCACGTTTACCAGTGTGTTGTTTTTTACTGTCACGTTGTCAGAGGCCTTTGTGACAATGACCGCGGTGCTGTCAGAGGAAAAACCTGTTCCTTCAAATTCAATCGTAAAACCCTCGAACACTACCTCTGATGTGTCTATGATTACGGGGAAATCGTCCGCCGCCAAAATCACGGGATTGCCTATCCCTTTCAGGTGGATGGCCTTGGTTATTTTAATGGATTCTCTGTATCTGCCCGGCCTGACTTCAATAACATCGCCGTCTTTGGCGTTTTTGACTGCCCCTGAGATGGAGCCTCTGCCCGTGCTGTTGTCAACGATCAGGGTTGCTGACAACGCCAATGAAGGAATCAGCAGGACACACGCGGCAATAACAGCGGCTATCGTGGAGACCGTCGCACCTGCCGCGGCCTTTTTCCTGCGGCCTATAAGCTCAGGGCACCGTCCCTCGTCATGATAGTTCATCTGGCAATCCAGACAGTACATGCACACGGTGTCCATTATCCGCCCGCCCTCGTCAATGGCCTGATAGCCACAGTCTCCCCTGCATATCTTACACGCAGAGCACCTGTCGTATCTTTTCAGCCTGACAATGGGCAGCCACTTCACTAAGGACGGCAGGGTAATGGCCGCCCCTAAAGGACATATGTACTGGCAGAATGAGCGCGTTACAATCGTTGACACAATCAACAATACAAAGAAGTGCGCGACAAAATACCACGGCCTGTGGAGTTTGAGAACCAGTGTCTTAAACGGTTCTATTTCGGTCATGTATTCGCTGAGCATGAAGTTGTAAAACGATACCCCGATGATGGCGGCCAGAATTATGTATTTTACATAGAGCGCCCGGTTGTGAATCTTTTGCGGGAGTTTTATATTGCATAGCTTTTTAGGGACGGTCTTTAATATTCGGGAGATTATCCTGTTAAAAAGCTCGGTAATCGCCCCATACGGGCAGAGCCAACCACAAAACACCCCCCTACCCCACAGCACGGCCGTGATTATGATGAAAATGAAGGAAAGAAAAATAAACGGGTCCATCATAAAAAGCTCAAGCGGGAACTCGCCGTCTTTGAATGCGTTGATAGCAATGACCGAATTTGTCGTAGAGGGCTGCGCCTTCAGCACAAGGCCGACGTAGATAAACGCGGTAATGAGTATTGAGTATCTTATGATGTTAAGCGCCCGGCGATGCCCTGACAATCTGTCCTTAAAGGCGATGACCGCAAATATGACGACAAGAAACGCGGCAAAAGAGCCTACATACACCGCCTTTTGCATCCATATTAGCTTCCACAGGGGCGCCTCAGTCAGTTCATTCATAGTGCTTTATAACCAGTAACCCTCACGTAACATGTCTATTGCTCCATAAACTTATCCGGCAGTTTGTACTCCGATATGACCGGCTTAAACTTCTTTTCGTTACTTGAACGATAGCCGATTATTAATTTCAGCTTAAACGGCTTGCTTTGGTCGAAGTCCTTAGACCTGACGATAAAAACGCCCCCTTCTTTCAGGACAGGCGCGTCCTTAGTGGCAATATCTGTGAGGATTTTATAGTCCTTATCTGTAAAAACATATTGCCTGTCATCCTGTTCGAGATTGAATCTCTCAAATACGCCGCCTCGCGCAAACCCCGAACCCTTAAATGAACCCGGGCCGTTTGAAAAGATAAACACCGCGGACTCGCCCTCCTTAAGCGATTCCATGACCTCCGCGTAGGTGCGCTCACCGAGGACATTTTTCCCTATTGAAGGAGGGCCGACAAGGCCGAAGTAGAGATCTATATACGGCTCCTTGCCGCCTTGCTGCCCTATGTCTTCCTGAGTTACGAGAATGTTTTTTACAGCTCCCGTGTCCATGAGTTCCTTCCATGTGAGGGTATCGAACTTTTTGCTCAGCTTATGGCCCTTCTGTTGCGCGTATTTTATAAGACCAGCCGTCCCTGCAACCTTCTTAGCGCTCTCGGCTATGATAGCGTTTTGCACAACCGCCGTTACTGTAGCCCCCGTGATGGCGTCCATTTTTATCTCGTTTCCAACCGACATGCCCTGAAGAATACTCTTACCCGTGTACTGCTTTATAAAATTATCATAATTGTCCTCTTTAAGGCCAATCAATACGATTGGTTCGGCGTGAAATATTATCTTTACCCCTGTAATGGTGCCCTTGGTGTCAAACCCAACCAGCGTCTCCATGTGCTTGCCTGAATAACCCACATGCTGGGTAGTCCAGTCCTTTGACAAGAGGATATATCCGACCAGTTTCCCGCCCGTATATGCCTCCCAGTACCGGTCTTTCTTTTCGTACTTATCGGCCTTCAACACATCTTCAAGCTTGTATTCATACCTGTGCTCAAGGAACTTAGGCTTTTCGGCAAAGGCCGCAGAAGACAACACAAAGATAAAAAGCAAAACCATAATATTTTTCATATTTTTTCCCTTCTTCCTTTTGTTTTAAAAATTATGAGCCGACCAACCCCAGGCTGGCCGGCTGCATAGCGCTATTACAATCTTACGTTACAATAAGTCTCATCCTCATCTCAAGATGAAGGGCATGACAGAAGTTTGTACAGTATGCCCAGTACACGCCGGGCTTGTCGGCGATAAACGTTACGGACTTTGTCTGAAACGGCGCGACGACAAAATTGATGTTGTAGTTGGACAGTGCGAAGCCGTGGTCAAGGTCTGAGATTTCGTCATGATTTGTCACGATAACGGTAACCTCTTCGCCCTTTTTCAGGTTTACCTCTGTCAAACCAAACACAGGGGCATTGGCCGTAAGCCTTACGGTGACCTTTTTGCCCTTCCGCTCCACACCGCTTTTGGTTACCGCCAGCGGGTTGTCGAACATGTTGTATCTGTCCTTCACGTGCTTTTCGATAATGTCCCGCCTGACGATAATACAGTCGTGGGGTTCTAAGTAGGCGGCGGAGTCATGGACTAGCTTGAGCTTTTCACCGGTGATATCAACGAGCTGCTCACACTCGTTTTTCAGAGGCCCTACGTTTAGGAATCTGTCTTTGGAAAACTTGTTAAGCGACACGAGCCACTGCCCGTCCGCCTCTTTCGTCTCGGCCATTGTTGCCATTATGTGCCCAACCTGATAGTTGACGTCGAGAACGTCTATGATGTGAGAGTTTTTCTTCTTCTCCTCCGGCAGCTTTTCGTTGTCTATGGCCTTTTGGATGTTCCACTTGACGTTTGTGCTGTCTATGAACACAGAGGTGTAGGCGTTGCCCTTACCGTCAAAGGTGGTGTGAAGCGGCCCAAGGCCGATAAACGGCTGGGCTATGATAACGTCCTTAGGTTTAAGCTTACCGTTGAAGACATCCTCGATTTTATCTATCTCAATGACTGAACATGTAGGGGAGACTTTGCCAGAGCAAATTGCGTACTTGCCGTCGGGGGAGACGTTTATCCCGTGCGGGTTTTTCGGGACGGGGATCCTTATCGTCAAATCCGACTTCCCTTCTCTGCCTTCAAGCACCTTAACGCCGTTTATAACTTTATACTTGCCGTCTTTCAGCGCCTTTTTCATCCTGTCCCAATGGAACACCAGCATGTAGTCATAGTCTGAGCCAAGCATCTCGGACACTGTAACGCCTTTTTCGATATTATACGAGGTTGTCATGGAGTATCTGCCGCCGTAGTCGGTTGCGGCGAGGTCCATGTTTTCATCCATAAGCACCTGGCAGACAATCTCCATCTTCTCGGCGTCAATGACAGTATGTATGCCGTTGTAGTCAGCCGGCTTCTGCGATGGATTAGTGTTTGGCACCGGCACCTGAAACTCACCGTTACACACCACCCACTCCGTCTTGGGATACCTCTGGGTGAACAGACCGTGCATACCCTGAATATTCGGCACATCAACGATTTTATCAGTCTCCATGTAATCGGTGCGTATGCGCGCGACCCTGTTGTTTAGTTTGTCGTTGACGAAGAGATATTTCCCATCGTAAACGCCGTTATTGTATGAGCCGTGGACATGGTGCGTATCGCCGCAGAACCTGCCCTTGAGCAGGGCCTTGCTCTCATTGGTTATGCCCCAGCCTGTGGCCACATCCATGTTGAACACGGGGATACGTTTTATCTCTCTCATTGACGGTACGCCTATGATGCGTACCTCACCGGAGTGTCCGCCGCTCCAGAAGCCGTAGTATGCGTCCAGCTCACCTGGTTTTACCTCATAATCATGTTTCTGGGGGGTGGTGGTCTGAGCCTCTGCCGTGAGCGGGCCTATGGCGCCCTTTTCTTTGGTCTTAATACCCTCCGACACCAACATGCTCGTCCCCGCGGCAGCCCCTGCCACGCCCAAATATTTTAAGAATTTCCTTCTATCTAAAGACATATAACCTCCCTGGCTATTACTTTAGCCGTCCCATGAGTTTTAGTGTATATGAAACAAGGTTCCATCTGTCATCCTCACTTAGCGAATCCTGAAACGACGGCATTCCGGTTCCGTCTAGTCCAGCCGAATAAGCGATATAGACATTTTCGGGAGCAAAACCCATCTTTGTGGCCCCGGAGGTGAAATCAAACGGCAGGACTTTATCGCCCCAGTCATCCTTCAGAGAATCACTCTTAGGGCCGTCGCCCTTGCCTTCCTTGCCGTGGCATTCCCAGCACTTCATCTTTTCCCACAACAATTCGCCCTTCTTGACAGACTCGGCGGAACCCACATACTGGGGTTTCTTAATGGGAATAGGTTTACACGCCTCCTCTTCTTTCCACCGTGGAGAGAATGATTTTATATACTTTATAACGGCCTTGATACTTTCATCTGACAGCTCGCCGGCAGAAGGCATGTATGCCCTTGGTATGCCGCCTGTGATAACCCTTGTGAGGTCTGCGTCTGTGGGTAAACAACCGGTTGGTGTAGAGCGAAACTTAAACACGCCGGAGGTAAAATCCCTTGGGAATATGCTCCAGACCATACCCTTTTTTTCATTCCTGTGGATAACATCCATCAGCCCTTTGCCGTCGCCCTTTGGCCCGTGGCATATGACGCAGCGGCTTTCGTAAATCTTCTTGCCATCAACGCCTTTTGCCGGTTCAACCGCCGCTGAGCTGACCGTGGCCAGCAGCAAACTTGCCCCTATGGCCAGCGCGATAAGACATACCTGTGTACGATTTGAACTTTTCATTATCCTCCTCCGATATTCTGTTATTTACGCGGTACAAATCAACATTCTGAGTTAACCACCCCCCTATCGCACCCCCTTGTATAGCGTATTTTGAGCTCGAAGAGCTGCTAAAGCCATTCCTCGATGACTTTAGTGGCAAACCTTACTACGACTACAACAACACTTTGACATGATACATCGTTAATGAAATAAATGTCAAGAAAAAAAATAATTGTGACTTTAGTTACAGGGATTTATATCAATACATTCTATTCAAGTGTACAAGAATTGTTCACGGAAAATACATGGCATGGCACCCGTGGCAATAAATACGCTGCGGAGGAAGGCTGCGGTAGGCCGATTGTAACGCTATTAGTCTATGAATATGGTAGGCACAACTGACATCCCTACCCTCAATACGTTTACCTTTTCGGTAGCATTGTCAAGGAGGATTTTAACTGGCACGCGTTGAACGACCTTTACATAGTGACCGCTGGCGTTTTCGGGGGGGAACAGGGAAAACACCGCCCCCGTGCCGGACATGATGCTGTCCACTTTTCCTTTAAAAATCTTTCCGGGATAGGCGTCAACTTTGATTTCGACACGCTGTCCTGGTATTATCTTAGAGAGCTGCGTCTCTTTATAATTTGCCACAACCCAAATGTCGTCAAGGGCTATGACGGCCATAAGCGGCTGGCCTGCCTGTATGCGGTTTCCAACCTCTACGCTTTTTTTGTTCACATTGCCATAAGCGGCCGAATATATCTTTGTATACCCCATATTCAGTTTGGCCGCCTCTACAAGCGCCTCTTTCTGCCTTATTGACGACGCCTGAGATACCTTCATGGCCTCGGCCTGTCTTATGACAGACTGCTGGGTAACGACTGAAAGTTCCGCTTGTTTTAACTGCTCTGAGGCAGATTTTTTTGCCGCTGACAGGACGTTATAGTTCGTCTGGGTCTTTTCGTATTTCTCTTTCGATATGGCGTCATTTTTAAAGAGGTTTTCGGCACGTTTAATATCCATGCCTGCCTGCGTGAGGTTTGCCTCGGCAAGCTCGACGTTTGCCTTAGCGGCGGCGGTCCTAGCGTGGTATTCGTTTAGCGCCCTTGCGGCTGCCTCAAGCCTTGAGTCGGCCTCACTAAACTTTGATGTCTCGGCGTTTAGGGCGGCCTCCGCCTCTTTCAGCTTTACGGCATGGTCTGAGGGGTCAAGCTCGGCGAGAAGCTCTCCCTCCTTAACAAGCTGATTGTCTTTTACATAGACGTCCACTACCGTACCCGGCAGCTTTGATGACACAGTGTAAATCGAACCCTCGACAAAGGCGTCGTCTGTTGATATATGCACGGCCATGTACCGTAGATATGAGACCGCGATAAACGTCCCGATGGCGATGATAATGACAAAGGCCATAATGGCGATTTTCTTTTTCTTTGATGAGCTGTTTAGTGTCTCTTCCATTTATTATATTCTCCGTAAATACATTAATATACTCAGCACTACTTAAACTGTTCCTTTAGGTCTGCGCCGCTTGAGTAGAGCAGTCCCGCATAGGCGCGCTTACGCTCATAGAGTGCGCTGTAGTAGTTCGTCTGTATCTTGGTCAGGAGCGTGATCGCGTCAATGACGTCTATGGCGGTGCCCTGTCCCTGTTCGTAACGTGTCCTGTTTATCCTTAAATTCTCCTCCGCCTGTGCAACTGAGTCTTTCATTACGAGGAGTTTTTCCACGGCGCTATTACCGATTAGGTAATAGCGCGCTATTTCGAGTTTGATGTCGTCTATGAGTTTTTTTCTTTCTTCGGCGAGTTTTTCTTTCTTATATCGCAGCTTCGACAATTCGGCCTTAGTGGCGCCGCCGCTAAAGATATTTAACTTCGCGCCAAGCATAACAGACCAGTTGCCTTCATAGACCTGGTAGTCGTTTTGCGTATAGTTATACCCGCCCTGCGCGTAAAACGCCGGTAAGAACTCTGACATTTTCACCTTCCGCTGAAGCGTCAACGCCTGAAGTTCATGGTCAATAATCCTTATCTCGGGCCTTTGGCTTTCGGCCATTTCCAAAAACTGACCGACCTCGGCCATAGGCCTTTCCTCCTCCGCGGGCTCGGCTATTCGTAGCTCTGCCATCGGCGGCCTCATCAGTATATTGTTCAGCTTTGAGGCCGAGACCATGCGGAGATTCTTTACAGACAAGAGGCGCTGCTTCGCGTCTGAGAGCCTGACCTCTGCCTGAAGGAGGTCGTTTTTCGTTATCACACCTTCTTTAAAAAGCTCAAGTGCGACTTTAAGATGGACATCAAGCCTTTCGATTTCCATTTGGGATACCTCAATAAACTTATCGTATTCAAGGACTTCATAGCATCCCAAAATTAACTCAAGCGCGGTGAGATTTCTGATTCGTTCATAGTCAACCTTGGTGGCCTCAAGGGCCTCCAAAGATGCCTTATAACTTGAGGTATTAGCGCCGAAGTTAAAAAGTGTCTGTTTAAGGTTTACCCCATAGGAGAAGGAATCCCTGTTGGCCATCGGCACCTGCATACTTCCAAAGATTGCCGTTGGCTTGTTGGAGAGAAAGCCCTCTGACACCTCGGCGTTTATAGACGGCAGGAGTATAGACATGGCGACATCGGTTTCTTTTCGGGAGATATTGATATTCTCACCGGCAATCTTCATGACACGGCTTTCAGTTGTGGCGATGGCAAGCCCCTCAGCGATAGTAAGCACCGTGCCTTGAGGCGAGGCCTGCCCACCCTTCGTCTCTTCGGCAGCTCCCCCCGCGGCGGCAAACAAGAAAACAATCACATAAATTGACACAACCGAGCGGCACAACCTCTTTCTGTGGAACGATATAGTAGATACCTTCATCATGCAAATGTCCACCCCTATGGTAACAAAATAATACAATTTTTTCAACATGTTTTTGTTACCTGGGGTGCTTCAGACCGTCGCGGGCGTGTTTTTTGGGCGACAAAATATACGTCAAGACTAAGGACAGCGGCTCTGTCTTTGCCATAGAGTTATACGTTTAGCCGAAATGACAGATTTATTCAGGAACGACAGATTTATTGGAGTTACTCATTTGGTTGCAATTTGGTATTAGACGCCCATGTACTGGAGCATACCCTTTGCCGCACGCCTTCCTGTTGACATTGCGTGAATTACTGTGGTGAATGTCCCCCCGCTTCTGGTTATGTCGCCACCGGCGAATACGCCCGGCATTGAGGTCATCAAACTCTCCCCGTCGGTCTCTATGTAGCTGGCCTTGTCTGTTGTTAGCTCAGGGGTTGTCCTTGCGATTATAGGGTTGGCCATCGTCCCTAGCGCGTAGATTACCGTATCCACATTTAATAAGATTTCGGAACTTCCGGTTTCGTCTTTCTTTACGCAGTTCATACCCTTGACCCAGCCCTCGTTGTCCGGGATTATCTCCTTCGCCGTGGTAAGGCAGATAAACTGCACGCCCTCCTCTATCGCGTGACGGATTTCCTCTTTACGTGCGGGGCTCTCTTCTATCGTACGTCTGTAAACGATATAGACATTATCAGGCCCAAGACGCAGCGACGTTCGTGCGGAGTCTATCGCCGTGTTGCCACACCCTATTACCGCAACATTCTTTCCTATCCCCACAGGGGTGGCGTACCGTGGGAAGTCAAACCCGCGCATCAGGTTTACCCTCGTCAAAAACTCGTTGGCAGACATTACACCGTTTAGTGAATCCCCCTTTATGCCGAGATTCCTTGGATGACCGGCGCCGGTTCCTATAAAAACCACATCGAATGACAACCTGCCCATCAGGTCTTCGATTGTGTGTATCTTGCCGATTACCCTGTTTGTCTCTATTGTAACGCCAAGCCTTGTCAGGTTCTCTATCTCCTTAAA
>JADFYL010000150.1 GCA_015233045.1 Nitrospirota bacterium
ATGGCGCATGAGTTTATGAATGAAATGAAGGCAAAGGGGCTGTTCCAGTTCATAGGGGCAATGGAGCGCGTACCTGGTGATCTAAAAAAAGTGGAAGATCCACTTGGTGAAGTTTGGAGAGTGAACGAACAAGGGGAACTCGTCAGAGCGGGAAACTATTATGGCCCGAAAGACGCGGTAAGAGTACTGAATAATTATCTCCTGCCGGGACTGCGCGGTAGTAAGATATTCAGCGCCTACCTCAGTGCGGGGAACGTATTAAATCAGGCGCAGTTAGGGTTATCGGCGTGGCACGCGGGGACATCGTCAGTCAATGCGATGTTGAATCAGTTTTCGTTAGGGCTTGAGAAAGTGTTAGGGAAGGGCAGTATGAGGGAGGGCATTAAGGATATGGCCACGGCGGTGATCGCGCCATATACGGATTACATAAAGGGCGGAGAGCTGTTGAAGGAATTGGACAATCCGGCGTTCAAGGACAATCCGGCGTTTACGGGTGAGGTTCGGGACATAGCCAGGGCGCTGATGGCCGGAGGCGGGGCAGCTCGGCAGGATATACTTTATCAGACGCAGATGATCAAGAAGATGCAAGAGGCGTTTCGGAAGGGAAACGTATTAAGCGGCATATTGAAGGCGCCCTTTGCCGGACTGGAGAAAGCATCAAGTCAGATATTTGTAAAACTCGTACCGCGTCTGAAGCTGGGGGCGTTTTGGAACTTGGCCTCGATGGAATTAAAGCGCAACCCGCAGTTACTGGAAAACGGCAACAGAGAGCAATTGCGCGCCCTTATGGGTAAGGCATGGGACAGCGTTGACAATCGTATGGGGCAGGTACGCTATGATAACATCTTTTGGAACAAGGTTTTTAAGGATCTGCTCATGGCCTCTGTGCGATCGGTGGGCTGGACGGGCGGGACTATCAGAGAGATAGGGGGCGGCCTGATTGACGCGGGGAAAGCGGGTATCAGCTTATTGAAAGGCGAACCGCTGACAGCCGATATGATGACCCACCGGATGGCCTATACTACATCGCTGGTGGTGATGACTGGGATCATGGGGGCGGTTACGCAGTTTTTATTGACCGGCAAGGGGCCGGACGGTAGCTCAGCACAGGCAGCCCTAACCGATTTATATTATCCAAGAACGGGCAACCTCGACGAATACGGCAATCCCGAAAGGATTTCCTACCCGACATACATGAAAGACCTGATCTCTTATGGAAAGCACCCGTTTACAACGCTTACGAACAAGGTGCACCCGCTGTTGTCCCTGATATCGGACATGCTGAATAATAAGGATTTCTATGGTAATAAGGTATACAACGAAGGGGATCCTCTCACGCGGAAGGCGATAGACATAGCCAAGCACGCCGGCCTGGCCTTCGAGCCGTTTGCCTTCAGGGGATTCCGGCGCAACCTGCAATTGAGCGAGGGCAGGATAAACGAAAAGACCTTCTGGCCGTTTATTGGACTTACGCCGGCACCGGCAGCTATCAGCAAGACAGCGGCGCAAAAGGCGATGGACGAGGAACGAGCGGGGAAGGCGACGGCCGGTGGACGTAGCACACAAGAGCAGGCAAAAGTAGATGTTAAACTTCAGATAGAAAGGCTGCTAAGAAAGGATCCTGCGGCCGGGCAGCAATTATTGAAAGAGAATCTAAGTAAATTCTCACGGCGGGAGATAGAGAACATCGAGATGTCGAAGGTCACACCGCCCTATACAGCGGCGTTTAAGCGGCTGCCGGTAGAGGACGCGTTGAAAGTCTATGAGCTGGGCACCCCGAAAGAGAAAGAGGAATTCAGGCCGTTGCTTGGAAATAAACTGAAGAGCTTACCGCAATTATCAGCGGACAGACGGGCGGCCGTTTTGGAGCAATTGAAACATCTTGGGGTGGTGAAGTGATTGACAACTTTTCACCTCATCCCCTCTTAACGCCAAGGCGAAACCCTTAATATTACGGCATTTTTCTTACAATGAATCTAAAGTAGAGAAAAATAGAATGAAAATGTCCCCGCCTATTAGGAAACACGGGCGTTTATGAAGGAAAACGAGGCTGCGAAAGGTCAAAAATAGATAAAAATAGAATGAAAATATAGCCTCCAGAACTGACCTCCGCCACACCCGTAATCAGCGCTCTAATCCGAATAATCTATCGCCTCCCCGATTCATTGGCCGTCTCCATACTTACCGGGTATTTTGTAAGGCTCACTCAACGTTGGGTGGACATTGCCGATATGGATATGAAATGTGGCGCCCCATCCTGTGATTTTTTGCTCATAGGGTGCTGTCCACACAGGAGGTTTCCACTCAGAAGAGACACCTTCTTTTTCGATAAAATCGAGAATTGTATCAAGAAATTCATGCGCCTGCGCCCTGCTATATATCGTTTTTTCAGATCCTATCACGTTTACGCCTCCTTATGGCATATTAAAAATCCTCGTTTTAGAGGAGAGGACGGCGAAAACACACCGGAGAATTCCAGCGCAATCCCGCCGCCCATGACTAATGAACGAGTGGATGAGTAGGCATCGTGTCGGCCGAAAACCGATGGTGTCTGGTCCACGGGTTTATTATATATCAAAACAGGGTGGGATTTTCAAATTTTTCGTGAATATGTAAGATTTTATAAGCAATGGGGATTTCTTGTATCGTCTCCACGGAAACATCGACGACATATATCAGACGGAATAAGTTCTTAGTGTCTTGAATAATATCCACTTTCATTTCGTCATAAGCAAAGATTATTTTTAATGGTTTAACGCTAATGCTCTCTATAATAGCCCTGTCACCTACTACGGTAGATGGCTCATTTCGTGCCTGATACATGCGTAAAAAAACCTTTTGATATATCTTATGTTCAGGTTCTTTAAGTTGTTGCAGTTCCCGTGCTATAGCGTTTTGAATGGCGTTAGCTTCGAGAGAATTAATATGAACATGAACATCTCCGGCATTTTGAAATATCATCTGTGAGGCAATGTCTTTCGCTACCGGATTAATGATTTTATTAAAGTTGTTATAGTCTATCTTGTCAAGCGCAGTCTTGTCCTTAGCCCTTCCCGTAAAATAATCAAATACTTTCTTTATGTACTTGCTGAAATCAATTAGCGCAACCGCGTTCGGAATGACGGGCAATACAGGCAAAACATAAGGCGAATACTCCATCAACACCGCAATGATACTACCTGTTTTTATTTCCTTAATATATAATTTTAAGTCCCGGCAATCATTAGTAGACAGGAGAAATCTTTTGTATTGATTACCCAAACATAGCAGTGATTCCGTTAAATCAATCAACTCTACAGGTTGGCTGTTTTGGATTGTAACTGTTAATTCGGGTTCATTAGTCATAGGTTTATTATATCACTAACTCTGGAGAAGATGACAATGCCCTAAGAATAGGAGAGGGCGGCCTGGGGAGCGCCGCCCAATGTCAGACCCTTTCAGATCCGCGCGGCCGGGAGAATGAGCAGTTCAAGCGGCCATAATTATTATAGTATTATTGTGAGGAAAGATGCGAGACCTCTATTGTGATTCAGAGGTTATTCAGACTGAATTAAAATAACTGCCCCACAAGATCACACGGTATGTTATGCAAATCTTTTTCTGATACCCATAAGTCAAAGATCTGTTGCTCTTCTGCCGGCGTTATCAACTGCCAACCCGTCTGTCTCTCAAGTTCTTTGAGCTTTTCAAACAACTCCCGACGCGTTTCTACGAGGAACGGACCGGCTCCATTTTCCATATTGCGCCTTATATTAGAGCGGTATTTATAGTGAGTCGAATATCCAATGTAGGCGTCTTTATATTTTTTCAAATCCAAATATCTATCATCTTTGGTATGGTAGGCGATAAGGTCAAGTTGGATACTCTTTTGTAGCGGGCATATCCAGCAACCATATCGGGCGTTCCCTATGCAGACATTTTGTTTCAGTCCGTAGACACATTCGTCGCTCGCATATCGATAGACCTGAACGAGTTCTCTGTGATTCTCTCCCCAGGGACAGGGTTCCGTTAGCAGATATTCCCAAACGTCGGAGTTCGACCAGTAAAGAATCGGTGCAAAATGATTTAGTTGATAATTTTTAACCTTGTAGCGAGAGGCCCTTTCCTTACTCTCCACCTGCCTCACGCCGACAAACGTCATCGCGCCTGGCATATTTTTCACAGCCGACATTATCGGATCTACTTTAACCGCTCCGGTGCACCAGCGGAATGTCATATGCGGCATGGGATAACCGTACCCCAGTGTCCGTACCCAAAACGTTCTATCGTAAGAGGGGTAAACCGTTATTATCTCGGCGTTTAGACCTTTGTTGCGTATGTAATCGTTGAGCCTGTGTTTAATATCCAAAACGTAGCTCTGATAAAAAGGAATTTCCATAAATGTGTCTGCCGTCAATATATATAATTTTTTGCCGGTGTTTTCTATCGCAGATAAAACGAGTTGCAGCACTGCCGTTGAATCTTTGCCGCCTGAGAAGGATACGACATTAACATCTCGGAGCTGCTGTTTTATTTCGTCGATTTCAATCATATGAAAGGGTCACGTAGATATAGTACAGGGGCAATTAAGCGGCTTGAGAAACCGCATTACATATGGTCGAGGGTTCGAATCCCT
>JADFYL010000151.1 GCA_015233045.1 Nitrospirota bacterium
CCTTACAAGGCTGGGGTCACAGGTTCGAGCCCTGTTCCGCCTACCATTTCCCCCCCGTCCTCTCTAACTACCATTTCCCCCCGTCCTCTTTTAGTTCGCCGTCTCTTTTAGTCTCCCGTTCTGTGTTGATAAATATCATGGGCATACGGTATAATGAAGACATGAGCATAATAACGATACCTAGGATACTGAGAGAGAAATTAGGCGACGAGGGCGCTGATGCCTTCGTTAAAGTCATTAACGAATCTGAAACTGCCTCTCGCAAGGATTTAGCTATTAAAGAAGACATGCTGCGACTGGAATCCAAACTAACTGAGCGTATGACTAAGATAGAGGGCGAATTAACACTTATCAAATGGATGATGGGCATTATGCTTGCCGGTGTCATATCGCTTGTTATAAAAGCGTTTTTCATGCACTGACGCAGCTATTCCATAATCCTAAACGGCATAGGCACAAACGTCACTATAAATATGGCAAGTGAGATTGCCGCTATCTTTTTTCTTGATGGCTCCAGTGGGATTTCATTATAAATTACCGGCGGGTGTCTTAGTCCCAGCACAACCATCAGCGCCGCCCAGAACAGCCACCCATTCCAATACTCTATCCCCATTAGAGCCAGACACACTACCAACACCCTGGAAATCCACAAGTGCTTCCCCCCAGCAACCGCATACATTATATGCCCACCGTCAAGCTGCCCTATCGGTATCAGATTCAGCGACGTGACAAAAAACCCGAGCCACCCGGCAAAGGCGACCGGACTTAACATCACATCATACCCCTCTGGAGGTGTGCCAACTATCAGCTTCGTAAGTAACGAAAACAACAGCGAATCCCCTAAAACCATCCCCACCTTATTGCTTACTAAGCCAATCTCCGAATAAAACAGGCCCCCAATAACCGCCACAATAGAAATAATAAAACCAGCAATCGGCCCGGACGCCCCTATGTCCATCAGGGCGGTGCGCGTGTGAATCGGGGATTTCATCTTAATAAACGCCCCAAACGTCCCTATTGGTGACAACGGGGCCGGAATAAAATACGGCAGCGTTGCCGCCGTGTGATGTCTTATTGACGAATAATAATGGGCCAACTCATGCACCATCAGAATCGTAAGCAGCGTTAACGCAAACGGCAGCCCCTCGTAAAACCTCCACGGCTCATCTAAGGGATTGATGTCCTTTTGTAACATTCCGGCAAGCAGCGTAGTAAGCAAGGTCGCAACAAATAAGATAACATGAAGTGGTGTGAGGCCCTTCAGCAGCGCACCACATGGAGGTGTGACCTCTTCCTGCGTATAGTGATATATAGAATCAATGTCCGGGGTCTCATCTGCCATAACTAATTAATTTTAACACTAATCGTGCCATATTGTTCAATAGCACAGCGATATTTTTAAAAAATTATTTCCCCTCTGAGGTCATACTCTTCAGCGTCTGTTATCTGAATAGTAACAAAATCCCCTGTGTTGAAATCCCCTGGGGTGTCCTCAATAAATACGCAGCCGTCTATTTCCGGGGCATGGCAGTATAAGCGGGCAAGGGCAACACCTTCTTGTACATCGTCAACTATCCCCCTGAATTGTCTTCCAATCAGCGCGCGGTTTTTCTCATATGATATTTCAGCCTGCAGGAACATTATCTCTTCTACCCGTTTGAGTGTGGTCTTCTTAGAGACTTTCTTTGGCATCTCAAATGCCGCGGTGCCCTGTTCGTCCGAGTAGGCAAAGACGCCGAGCCTGTCAAATTTCACCTCTTCCACAAACGATAAGAGCCTCCTGAAATCCCTGGCGCTCTCACCGGGGAATCCCGCCATCAGCGTAGTCCTCAGACACCCCCCCGGCAGTTGTGAGCGTATTGTGTCAAATAATCCGAGATAATAGCCGCGCGACCCCGCCCGCCCCATCGCCCTTAATATGCCGTCTTCGGAGTGCTGCACAGGAATATCAAGATATTTTAATACCTTGTCGTTCCTTTTGATACAATCAATGAGGGCGTTGTCAACCGATGTGGGATATAAGTACATGAGACGAATCCAGAAATCACCATCCAAAGAGGCGAGGGCGTCTATGAGTGTTACGAGGCTCTCCCCCGTGTCCATCCCATAAGAGGCCGCGTCCTGGGCCACCAGTATAAGCTCCTTTTTGTTTTCGTTCAGGTGAGTTCTGGCCTCTTCTATTACGCGGTCAGCGGCGGTGCTCTTAAAGCGCCCACGGATTGAGGGTATGGCGCAAAAGCGGCAGCCACGGTTGCAGCCGTCGGCTATTTTCAGATACGCGTATGGCGGGGAGGGTGGACTGATTTGTTGGTGCGTCCCTGCGCGCGGCACTGCCGCGGTGGTCTTCACCTCTTTGCAATACTCAACTATGGCTGGCTCTTGTCCCACACCGAAGATGGCGTCAATCTCCGGGATTTCCTTTACCAGCTCATCTTTGTATCTCTGTGCGAGGCATCCAAAGACGAGGAGTTTTTTCCCGTTGGCCTTTAGGGCCGCAAGCTCCAGGATTTCGTTTATTGACTCGCGCCTTGCGTCTTCAATAAACCCGCATGTGTTTACAAGTATAACGTCAGAGTCCTCAGGCGTCTCTGTGTAAAGAAAACCCTCGGCGGAAAATAACCGCTCAAGGCTTTGGGAGTCGGCCTGATTCTTTGGGCAGCCAAGCGTGACTATTGATAATGTTGGTGATGACGTGTAAGGAGAGGCCTCTTTGGTCCTTGGTTCGGCTGCTGTCTCACCAATATTTTTACCATCTGAGGTCTTGACATCTTTAAGCAAATCCGTTATTCTAATAGTAGAAGCCCGTTGCCCCATATGTGGCGCGCTGCCAGAGATGGTATCGTCCATATGCGCTAAATAGGAGGTAGCGGGCTTTTCTATTTCTGTTAGGTTGTGGTCGTAAAATAGTTTGCCGTCATTGGTTTCTTTCACTGTCATTTTTACTCGATAAAGATGTTTGCCTACCTCTAAAGGAGCATAAAATATATGTATGTTTTTTATATTTGGGTCGTTATTCCTGTCTGGCCGCGTCTCACCTAAAACAGCATTTTCTATTAATTCAGGGATTGCTCTAATAGCCTTAACGTGGTTAAATATGGCTGCTCGCTTACCGCTTAATACTTTATCTATCCCGTTGGCGGTTATGGCTATATCCCATCCCGTATCTTTGTTGACGAAATATTTTCCTACAATCTTGTTGTCTTTAACCCAATTCCTGACATCTCTGTCCGCCTCTTTAAGCCCTCCTCTAAACATCTTATCATCAAGCCTTGCTACTTTAACGTCCGGTTTTGACATATATGAGTTAAAGGACGGCCTCATGCCGTGGTTTCGCGGGGTTTTTTTCTGTCCCTGAAACGAAAGATACAAAGCATTATATAATAACTCAGGACACCGCTGGTTAACGCGACAACTGTCGAACCCACGAAAAAGGGCAGCAGAAAAACATTTAACTCATGCACCACATTTGAAAAAGTGATGTGACTAAAATCAAGCGCCAGCATACTCAAATCCATACTCAGGAGCCTTATCCCAACCCATGTGCCAAACGTGTAGATAGGCACGACGGTCAACGGATTGGTAACATAGACGCCCGTAATCGTGGCAGGCTTGTTGAGCTTAAACGCCCATGCCGCAAATATGCCTAAAAACGTGTGTATCCCAAAAAGCGGTGACATCCCTATCATTGTCCCAACGCCAAAAGACGCCGCCATCTTTGACGGCGTGTCGTTGCTGCCCATCAGAGACCTGAACATCTCTTTAAGTTTTGAAATGCTCATAGCCGCAGTCCATCAAGTCAATAGATTTGTTGTTTTTACTGATTAAGACGAGCCATTCGTCTGTTACGTCGCCGATATAGTGTGCCGCATCCACATCATCAGCAGAGGTAAACAGGTACTCATAGTCCTCGCCGCCGCACAGGGCGAAACTGAGCGGGTCTGTATTACTTAAAAACGCCGCCGCGCTTAGCATCTGGCCAGACATTGGAATCTTGCTTTCGTATAACATTGCCCCAACGCCGCTGTCCTGGCAAAGCCGTCGAATATCAAGCGCAAGGCCGTCGCTTATGTCCATCATGGCCGTAACCGCAGCCCCGCCGAACTCCGGCCTTATGACCGTCGGCATCAGGTGCCGCTTGAGCAGTGGACTCATTATCTCCCACGGCAGGGGCTTATCTGAGCGTTGCCCATGTTCAATCGCAATAGGGGCCATGATTTTTTTCAGCAGCTCAAGGCCGCAGGCAGAGTCCCCAAGCGCACCAGTGACATATATCTTATCACCAGCACGAGCGCCATTTCTTGATATAGGCGTGTCAGCACGGCCAAGCACTATGCCAGTTACCACAATCCCTGAGTGGCAGGAGGTAACGTCACCCCCGATAAGCACAGCGCCGTAGAGGTTTAACGCGTCCTTTACGCCAGACAAAAACTCCCTTGCAAAAGCGTCTGAGGTGCCGGGGGGAAACGATGTAGTCAGCAAAAACCAATCCGGTGTGCCGCCCATCGCGTATATATCGCTTACGTTTACAGAGACCAGCTTAAATCCCACCTGATATGCCGTGGCAAAGGCCATGTCAAAGT
>JADFYL010000032.1 GCA_015233045.1 Nitrospirota bacterium
CTATTGGGGTGTTGCCTATTGCGTCTAAAACTCCCATCGTCTTAACTCCTTATGTGTTTATTTCCATGCGTTTATTCCGGCTCAATTATAATTGCCAAACCACTAACTCCGTGCGACAACCGTCTTTACCTCAAACCGCGGCTGTTCCATGATTGCCTTTTTCACGGCACACTGGTCGGCAACCCTTACGATAGCGTCATAGTATTTCTCTGGAAAATCCGGCGGTACCTTTATGTCTATGGTTATCTTTGCAAGCCTCGATTTTCCCGGCCCTTCTGTGGTGTATTCGTGGCTCTGCTCAAGGGTCATCCCATCGGTGGGGATGGAGTTTTTCTGGCAAAAACTCAGGACAAAAATCCCCGCGCATGTGCCAATAGACGCAAGGAAATATTTAAACGGTTCGGGGGCAGAACCATCTCCGCCGTATTTGACAGGCTGGTCTGTGGCTACAACCATCGGAGCCGCATCGCCAACCGGAGCAAACTCGGCGTTGACACGCTTGCCGCCGGGAAATGTTATAAGAATGTCCATGGGGCCTCCTCAACTCCTAAACTATTGGAACCTTACCGGCGCTGACTCAACGCCCGTAGCGAAATGTTAACATTTCCCGAAATAAATTTGCAAACTGTATCATTCGAATTGTTCGGATTAATCGGGCCGCGCCTCAGCGTAGTGGGCGTTAACTTTACAAATAATACGAATTATGGTATAAAAGGGACATGGGTTATGGCTAAGGACGATAGTAGGGGAATGTGCAGGGATTACTTACAGTCCCATTGTTATTGGGTGCTGCCGGTGGTGTTTTGGGCGCTTGTATCTCTGGCTTCGTTGAAGTGGCATCTGTATTTGCTGGAAGAGGAGGCGTTTAATATGGCGCTTGAGTCAGGCCGCTCGATGTTCAAGATGATTGAGACCACACGCCTCTGGAACTCCAGCCATGGCGGCGTCTATGTCCCCGTTACAGAGACATCGCAGCCCAATCCCTATATTGACATCCCGGACAGAGACATAACCACTGTTGACGGTAAAAAACTGACACTGGTTAACCCGGCGTTTATGACGCGCCAGATATCAGAAATAGCCAAAAGCATAAACAGCGTAGAGTTTCACATCACGAGCCTTAAGCCCATAAGGCCGGGCAATATAGCCTCACCGTGGGAAGCGGTGGCCCTTAAGCGCTTTGAGAAGGGTTCGACGGAGGAGGTCAGGCGGCAGGAGGCAGACGGGACGTTTATCTACATGGCCCCGTTGAAGGTAAAGACGAGCTGCCTGAAGTGCCACGCCAAACAGGGGTACAAAGAAGGCGATGTCAGAGGCGGTATATCAGTGGCCGTACCGGTGTCTTCGATTGCCAAATACACTATTAACCAGAGGAACAATTTCATCGTCCTGCACATATTTATATTCATCTCCATGTCATTGACAATGCTATTTTTTACAAAGCGCCTGAGGCGGCAGTGGCTGGCCCTAAAAGAGGCCAAAGACACGCAGGAGGCCGTCGTAGAGGAGCGCACCGCCGAGCTGAAAGAGACGAATGCGCGCATGACAGAGGAGATAGATGAACGCAAGGCGGCGGAGGAGGTACTCAGTGAATCGGAGATGAAATTTCGCTCCCTGATTCATTCAGTCATGGATGGCATTATCTCAACGGACTCACGGGGTGTAATTATCGCGTTTAACAGAGGGGCGGAATCCCTGTTCGGATATACCGCCGAGGAGGTAATCAATAAACCCATTTCGATACTAATCCCTGAACGCCTTAACGAGGCGTATTTAAGGGCGTTTAAGACATTTCAGCTCCTCGGTGAGTCATACATGTCCGGTAAACGAGTCGAGTTTGAGGGGCTTAGAAAGGATGGCACAGAGTTTTCCTTTGATATCTCACTGGCCTCATGGAAGACAAAGAGCGGGACGTTTTATACGGGCATCGCCCGCGACATCACCGCTCATAAGAAGATGGAAAACCAGATAAACGCATCCCTGCGGGAAAAGGTCATCCTTATTCGGGAGATTCACCACAGGGTAAAAAACAACATGCAAATTATCATAAGCCTTCTTAATATCCAATCCGGGCTTATCAAAGACCCCGCGGACGCCGAGATGTTTAACGAGACAAAGAACCGAATACTGGCAATGTCACTTGTCCACGAGCGGCTGCACCAGTCCGAAACCCTTGCCGATATAGATTTTGCCGACTATGTGGGAAAACTCTCCAGGGGGCTTTTTCGCTCCTACGGCGTGAATACCTCAAGGATTGCGCTTAAAGTTGACATACCTACGCTGTCCATCGGCGTGGATATGGCCGTATCGTGCGGCCTTGTGTTAAATGAACTGCTGTCAAATTCCCTGAAATATGCCTTTAAAGGTGGCAGAAGCGGTGAGATTGGTATTGCCGCGTCCTGCTATGGCGGCGAGTATAGCATTGACATATGGGATGACGGCGCGGGATTGCCGGAGTCTGTCGGCCTTAGGGACAACGAGACGCTCGGCCTGCAGCTTGTGGTGTCCATTGTGGGAAACCAACTGCGCGGCACAGTTACCTTAATCAGGGAAAAGGGCACGAGGTTTAGGATTACATTCTCAGAGGCCAGATCAAGGTCAGGCGAAGTCTCCTTTGACGACACGAAGGAGTAGCCGCTTGTATGGCGCTTTGGCCTCATGCGGCCGACACCGCGGCCTTGCCGTGATATTTATAAAATGCGTTGAGGCCTTCTTTTCCCATGTAACGGGTCAGGAGAGCTGGCTCTGTCGTGGTCAAATCAACAAGAATAAGGCCGTCAAGACAGTCGCCGAAACTGTGGTCAATGTTAAAGCCGATTAACTTGCCCCCAAGCCGCAGATACTGCTTAAGCAAGATAGGTACACCCTTTGGGGGGGTAAGTTCAGCGGGCGGCTGGTCATGCGCCACGCCCTCGGAGTCCCCGATTGCGGCAACTAACTCCGATATGTCGTCTATGTCCCTGACAAACGAGAGGGCGGAGCCGCTATCCCAGCCAGGTACTGACTCCGCCCTGAGCGGGGTCTTTGGCCTTATGTATCTTGCCAGCGATGGAATATAACTTGTCATCTTCAGGAAAGACACGATGAGCTGGGCTGAAGCCCCACTATAGTCCTTGTTTATGCTCACAGGGCCGAACAAATATCTGTATCTGGGATTGTCCGAGACTATCTGGCCGATTCCCCTCCATAGGAGCAGAAGCGGCAGGTAACTCCTTTGGTACTCCTGCCTGACAAAAGACCTGCCCATCTCAAGCGCGGGGCTTATCTTGTCGAGGAATTGTTCGCCATACTTAAACAGTGTGCTTGTGTATAGCCCCTTTATTCCCTGTTTCATAAGTATCTCATCTGTCTTTCCAAACCTGTAAGCCCCTACAACCTCGTTTTTGTCGCTATTCCAGATAAACAGATGCAGGTAATGGCCGTCGAATTGGTCTGAGTCCGCCGCCTTGCCCGTGCCTTCATTACCGGCCCTGAAGGTTATCTCGCGCAGGCGGCCTATCTCCCTAAGGATAGAGGGAATCTGCCATGAATAGGCGCTGGCGGCGGTGTACTGCCCGTGTCTGACGAGGATTTGCCCCTCCGGCAGGGCGGCTATTTCGTCGCGCATGACATCGGGATTTTCAGCGGGTGCTATGGGCACCGCCCCTTCTGATACCCCTTTCGTAGGGTTGAATGGCAGGCTGAAGGGGAATCGTCTTTTTCTCTTTGGCTCTGTGCCGTTAGCAAGCAGGTATGTGCGCAGCCTAAGGTAGTCCATCACCGCATCGCCGGATTCTATCTTTGAGAGCCTATTAAATGAGACTATACCGCCGACTTTCACGCGTATGGTCTTCTTTTCCTTGTTCAGAAATTCGCGTGGAAGCATCGCCGTGCGCAGCAGCGGGTGTATCAGGCCGGCCAGTTGAAACAATATGCCGTTTGAGCCGTCAAAGTAAACAGGCAGGACGGGGGATGCGGTCTTCCTTATTATCCTCGCAATGGAGGAGTCCCATTTGGGGTCGGTTACTTCGCGTTTTTGAAGGTCAACGTGCGAGACCTCACCGGCTGGAAAGACCACTAACATGCCGCCCTGTTTCACCCACAAAACCGTCTCTCTGAGAGATTTGACATTCATACGGTAAGAGTCTTTCTTTTTAAAAGGATCAACAAAGAAGAACATGTCTGCGATGTCAGGGATATAGCTCAGCAGATAATTGGCCATAATCCTGACGTCAGGACGAACCATGCGCAGTATAGAGGCGATAATCATCCCCTCTATGCCTCCAAATGGGTGGTTTGCCACAACGACGACAGGCCCTGAGGCGGGGATACGCCTGATTTCCTCATCTGAAATCTCATACTTCACATTGAGCGCCTGAAGCGTTTTTGTAACAAAACAGCCGCCTTCCCTTTTGGTCAGCTCCTCATATAGCTTATTAAGGCGGTCAAAGGACATAAGCCGCTCTAGCGCGGCCCTTATTATAGGATAAAAATGCCCGTTGGAGGGAAGTTCAAGCCTGAAAACATTGTTCTTGTGTGAGCTGTCCGCCATGTCTGTTCCTCCTGTCTGTGCTGGCTATTTGTTCGGATGCCGCCCCTGCCAGATCATCGTTTGTTATTAAATCCATGCGTGTATTATATCGGCATATTGTTACAATTGTATTAAGGTGTGGTTATAATTTTGTTATAGTTTGGTTAAGTTATTGTATTAACACAGGCGCTGACACTTTTCGGGCCGCATGTTGACATAAGCAGGGCAATAATATTACTATTAGTCAGCCGGTTTCGGCTATAAATCAAGGATTATTCGGAGGCCACAATATTATGAAGAAATTAGCGGCGCAAATACTCTTAGCCGGTGCTGCTGTGGCTTCGGCGGGGATGTTCTTCGTCGAGGCCGGTCAGAAACTTGCTGTCGAACCCGCAAAGACACAGGCAAAAAAGACCTTTGACGGAATAAACCAGGCATACGAGAAAGGCGATATAGATACCATGATGAACAATATCGCATCAGACGCCAGCCTCACTATCATAGGAGCAGAGGATGGCAACTATTATGTCGGATATGAGAATGTTAAAAATTCCTTAAAAAAGGCCGCCGCGGTGCGCGCATACAAGTGCCAGATGACCGAACAGTCTGTCAACGTAAACAAGTCAAGCGACGTGGCATGGATAGCCCAGAAGAGCGATTGCACTATGGCCAAAAGCGGCAAGAAAGTGACGATGCGGTCAACAGTCGTAGAAGTCAAAAAAGACGGCAAGTGGCTGCTCATTCAGGCGCACCACTCTATTGGAACGCCGACAGAATAACAGCCGATTGATAACTCGAAACAAGCGGTCTGCCCTAAACAAGCAGACCGCCCCGCACGCCACGAACTCCCCCGGAGGGGTGGCTTGCTCAAGGAGACAGAGACAATGAAAAAGGTGCTATATGTGTTGGTTGCCGCGGCGGCGGTGCTGCTTACGAGTGAGGCTGCTATGTGCGGCTCAGGGAAGCCCATTGGGCAGGATGTGTATAGGGCACAGGTAAAGAAGGTCTTATACGATATAAACAATGCCTTTCTGAAAAGCGATATGGAGGCGTTTTTAAAATATGTCGCCCACGACGCCGACGTAGTCGCCATTGACATCATGACCGGCGATTATATCGTAGGATTTGATAAGATTGCGGAGCATATGAAAAAAACGGCTGGCATGAAGGCGACTTACAAGTGTTCGCTCATAGAAGAGACCATCCATGTAAATATGGCCGCAAGGGTGGCCTGGTCAGCCCAGCTTAGCGATTGCAGCATCACGGTTGACGATAAAACCATATCTATGAAGGTCAGATCCACATCCACGTTCGAAAGAAGGGGCGGCGCATGGCTCATGGTACAGGGACACGACTCCGTGGGTCTGCCTCACATCAGTGACGTCAGGTGACGGCTATGACACATATCCGGCGGCATTGAGCCGCCCGGCAGTCAGACACATTTAAATTACAGGAGGGAGTTATTTATGGCAAGCGCGGAATTGAAAAAGATGATGAACGCGGCAATCGCGAGGGAACTCAAGGTCAGTATTCAGTACATTTTTCAGCACATAATGATAAAGGGAAAAAGGGCAAGGTTCATAGGTACGGAGTTAAGGGCAATAGCCATCGTGGAGATGCTCCACGCGGAGAAAATAGCGGAGAGGCTTGTCTATCTCGGTGAAGTTCCAACCACAACTCCTGACCTCGTAGACATCACTGGCAGCGAGCAGGAAATCCTCCAAAAGGATTTAGCCGAAGAGGCTTATGCAATCGAACTCTACAAAAAGATCATCAAAATGGCCAACGACGAGGGCGACTCCACCACGAGGCTGCTCTTTGAGCAAATCCTCGCCGAGGAGGAGCTGCACCATCAGACATTTCAGACGCTCTTAGGGGAATGACCCCGCTGCGCGTCAATCTTATCCATAATTGAACCTATGATTCGGTTGCTGACGAGAAACCCCCTTCTCGTCAGTTTCAATCGGGTCTCGTCAATCTCCGCGAGGCCGTTGTCTACAAGCCCCTGTAATCCCGCAACGTCAATGCCGCCCTCCCTAAGTCTTTCTACGGGCACACCCTCAACGGTTCGAAGTCCAAGAAATATGTCTTCTTTCAGCCCTTCGCAGCCGTCAATAATCGTCGTCTCATAAACTGGCAGCGTATTGCGTTCTATGCTGGTTAGATATTGCATAAGGTCAGCGGCGTTTGAACTTCTCAGCGAGTAGCCCTGCCCACTATCTGGTATTATCAGATGAGAATGCGCACCAGCTCCTATCCCCGCATAGAGGCCCCGCCTCCAGTAGTTTTCGTTATGGCGGCATAGAAAACCCTCTATGGCAAAGTTTGAGATTTCATAGTGGCAAAGTCCCGCACCGCCAAACAGCTCAGCCGCCAAACAATACATCGCGGCAATTGCGTCCTCGTCAGGAAGGACTGCCTCCCCACTCATAACGCGCCGACCAAAGGGTGTGTCGGCCTCCGGGGTCAGCTCATATGCCGATACGTGAGGCGGGGTAAACGACAGCGCCGCCTCAACTGTCCTCATCCAGCCCCCTGCCTTCTGCCCTTCAAGGCCATAGATTAGGTCAACAGAGAAATTTCTGAAATATTTCTTTACGATGTCTAATGCCCTGACAGCCTCCGCCGTGTTGTGAATACGTCCCAGTGATTTTAATTCTGCGTCGTTGAAGGACTGCACACCCATGCTTATCCTGTTTACGCCCGCCTGTTTGATGGCGTGGAGTTTTTCGTCGTCAGCGCTTGAAGGGTTTATCTCCATAGTGATTTCGGCACCGGTTTCTATACCAAAATTATTATTTATAAATTCAAGTAGCCGCGCAATTGACCCGGCCTCAAAGACGGAGGGTGTGCCGCCCCCGATATAGATAGTCCTAAGTGTGCCGATATTGTCTTTTCGCAGCGTAAGCTCCCGCGTCAGGGCGTTTACATAGCGCCTTTCCATCCCTCTGTCGTACGGTATCGAAAAAAAATCGCAGTACGGGCATTTCCTCAGACAAAAGGGGATGTGGATGTAAATAGCTCCGGCCATGTTATATTATTACAAAAACATGCCAGCTATTGACACCTCTACATACCTTTTTATAATATTCTACCAATGAAACGCCAACCGTCGGGATTTACAGACCTTGTCGGGATAATGGACGCGCTGAGGTCTGAGCGCGGTTGCCCGTGGGACAAGGAGCAGTCGGCACGCACCCTGATAGCGTATCTGATTGAGGAGACCCACGAACTAATAGAGGCAGTCGAGGAGGAAAACCCTGATAAGATTCGCGAAGAGCTTGGCGACGTCTTGTTTCAGTTGCTGTTCCTTGCCCGAATCGAAAAGGAAAAGGGGACATTCGACATCTACGACGTTATTGCGGGAATAAGCGATAAGATGGTAACACGCCATCCCCATGTGTTTGGAGAGGGGGTATGCGAAACTTCCGCAGAGGTGCTTAAACAGTGGGACGAGATAAAAAAATCTGAGGGAAGGCACGAGGAATCCTCACTAAGCGGCGTACCGAGGGCACTTCCCTCGCTCCTGCGTGCGTTTATGATTACCGACAGGGCCTCGCGCGCAGGGTTCGATTGGAATAAGACAGGCGAAGTCTTAGAGAAGCTCGACGAGGAACTCTCTGAATTTAAAGAGGCCATAAGCCTCAACGACCCCGCCAAAATTGAGGACGAACTCGGCGACATCCTCTTTACCGTAGTCAATATCGCGCGGTTTGTCCAGATCAATCCCGAAGATGCCCTGAGAAAGACTATAAACCGGTTCATCGGGAGATTTCAACACATGGAGCAAAGTGCGAAAAATCTTAATAATAAACCCCTCAGCGCCATGACAGCCGCCGGGATGGACGCCCTATGGGAAGCGGCGAAACGCGAAGGTTCCTATAAATAAACAGATGGAAAGACTTCCAGACTGGCTTAAGACCAACACATTTAAAGGTCTAAGGGGGACAAAACGCCTCCTTCGCCAAAACCACCTGTCAACGGTCTGCGAAGAGGCCAGATGCCCCAACCGCGGCCACTGTTTCAGCCGCCCTACGGCCACATTTATGATTTTGGGAAAGGACTGTACGAGGAGCTGCGGTTTCTGTTCAGTATCACACGTAAGGCCATCGCCTGTTGATGCCGAAGAACCACGCCGGGTTGCCGGGGCGGCAAAGGCCCTGAACCTGACACACGTGGTAGTCACCTCCGTCACCCGCGACGACCTGCCTGATGGGGGGGGCGCTCACTTCGCCGCCACAGTGTCGGCGGTCAGGGCGCTGCTTCCCAACGCTAAAATAGAGGTACTGACCCCTGATTTTAAGGGCAATCTCAAAGCACTCCATTGCGTCCTTGAAGCCGAGCCGGACGTGTTTAATCACAACGTTGAGACCGTGCCATCGTTGTACTACAAGGTGAGGCCGCAGGCCAATTACGAACTGTCACTAAGAATGCTGAAAGCGGCCAGGGATTACTCATCAAAGGTAAAAGTAAAGTCTGGCCTGATGGTAGGCCTTGGAGAGCGTTTTGATGAGGTCATTGATGTCCTGAGAGACCTAAGGGCGTGTGGGTGTAATTTTGTAACGATAGGGCAGTACCTGAGACCGCGCAAAACCAATATTGCGGTTGTGGAGTACGTGCTGCCAGACATTTTTAATTTATACAGGGAAAAGGCGGAGGAACTAGGGTTTGACGCCGTGGCCTCCGCCCCTCTCGTAAGAAGCTCGATGGACGCCGACCAGATGTTTTTGCCCCACACCTGACGCCTTTTGGGCCGCGCGAAGATTCTGGCACACCGGATAGACTTAAACAATTGATGTCAGTTATAATGAAGCGGTTGAGGCAGGCTCGCATGGATTTCAAAATCGTCTTAGAGACACTGACAAGTGAATTCGCCCGATACGGTATAAGCTATGCCCTAATCGGAGGCATGGCCTTTAATCTATGGGGAGTACACAGGTCAACCGTGGATGTGGACTTTCTCGTCCTTAGAGACGACATGGAAAAGGTAGCCGCGATTATGGAAGGAAATGGCTATGAGTGCAGGTTCAGGACAGAAAACGTATCTCAGTTCGTCTCGCCTTTGCGGGTATTTGGGGAGGTTGACTTTCTTCACGCCTTCAGAGACGCCGCCGTTACCATGCTAAAGAGGCCTACCGTAAAAGCCGCCTTCAACGGTCAGCTAAACATCAACGTCTTAGGGCCTGAGGACTTAATCGGCCTGAAACTTCAGGCTATGAAAAACGACCCGCAGCGCGTCCCTGTTGACGCCTCGGATATCAGGACGCTTGTAAGCATCTGTAAGAACTCTCTCGATGTCGAGTCAATAAAGAAATATTTCGAGATTTTCGAGATGGATTTCCATGATTTTTTTAAAGAATGAACCGGTTCGACAAAAGCGCAATTGACCTTTATGATATGTCAAAGTCTGAGACACTACGGCTTGACACGCGTGCGGTTGCCGCACAAAGGCATAACCCATTTATGAAAAACGGACAGCCCGACATTGACGCCTGCCTTGAGTTCCTGATGCAATACAATGAATTCATAAATCATGAACCGAAGCCGTTTCGCAAAATCAAAGATACTGTGATGCTGTTATAACAATGGGGATACTATGAATCTGCCTGCGTGTGCGGTTCTGCATATAGACTTATCATAAACTCTGCCCCATCCCCAATGTTTCTGACCGTCAGGGCACCGCCCATGTTCGTCTCCACTATTGTTTTTGACATGTAAAGTCCAAGTCCCGTGCCTTCCTGTCCCTTTGTCGAAAAATAGTGGTCAAAGATTTTACCTATTATGTCTTCTGGAATGCCGCCGCCGTTGTCCCTTATTGAGATTATTATTTTATCTCTCTGCTCACTATTTTCGATGGCTATTTCTATCTGTCCGCGCATTGGTGGTGAGGCGCTATCGTCTCTCTTAGAACTGATGGCGTCCTTTGAGTTATTCAGGATGTTGAGTATTACCTGCTTAAATTCATTTGGATATCCCTCTGTAAACAGCAATGCGTCGTGGACAGATTTTATAGAGACATCCACCTTGGCTTTCACAAACACCTGTTGAAACATTGAGAATATTTCCTCTATGTTCTTTTTCACGTCGAAGCATAGTTTCCTCTTTGATGGCTTGAAAAAGTTCTTGAAATCGTCTATCGTCTTTGACATAAAGTTTATCTGATCCATTGTTATATCAACGACCCGTCCTATGAATTTCTCGTCAAGCTCCCCGAAGGCATACGCATCCTTTAAATCCTGCACGTTTAAACCTATGGCATTAAGAGGCTGCCTCCATTGATGCGCTATTAGTCCTATCATCTCCCCCATCGCCGCCATTTTCGACTGCTGAACGAGCATCTGCTTCTGATATACAATCTTACTTATTCCCTCTTCCACGCGCCGCTCCAGAGTCCTGTTTAACTCCAACAGTTCCTCTTCCAACCGCTTGCGCTGCGTTACATCCATGACAAAGCCATGCCAGATGACTGAGCCGTCCCCCTCCCGCTGCGGCATCGCGCTGTTAAACGCCCAGCGTGTCGTGCCGTCGTCAAATACCAGTAGCGCCTCGTACTGCCAGTGTGTCAAGTCGGTAGCCGATTTTCTGATAGAGGCAAAGAAGTCGTCGTGTTCGTCCGGGTGCAAGACGGTGAAAACCCTTGAGGCATCATCGCGAACTTCCTCCGGGCCGATTCTGTATATATCACGAAAGGCCGCGCTGGCGTAGGGAAAACAACTGCTTCCATCCGGGTGCAATCTGAATTGGTATATGGCGCCGGGGACATTGTCTGAGATGTTCTGCAGGAGGTTCATGGTTAGTTCTTTCTGCGCCTGCGCCCTCTTACGCTCTACCATCTCGTTTAACAATTCCGCGTTGGTTTCTATTAATTCACTGGTTTTCTCCTCGACAAGTTCATTGAGGTGGTCTTGGTGCCGTCTTAACTCTTTGATCATCTTGTTAAAGGAATCGGCCAAAACGCCAACCTCATCGTTGGATTTGATATCGGCGGAGGCAGAACTGGAACCTTCGGAGATTTCCTGAGTAACCTTACACAGCGTCTTTATAGGCGCAACGACTTTTAACGATACCCTGCGTGACACATAGAAGGAGATCAATAACAGGCAGGCTAATGAGGGCAGCGCGGCCATCTTTAGTATCATCCTCTGCCTGTAGGCTTTTTCACCTGACGCGGCAAACACCATGGTACCTAATAGCTCCTTCTCATACTTTATAGGTTTGACCGCGATATAGTACATTAACCCGCCAAGCACCAGCTCCCCGGTAATTTGCCTTTGCTGTACGTTCGCATTGCCAATCAATGCCATGAGATGAGGGTCCGAAAACATACGGGGATTACTAAGAGTAGCCACCTGTGGGAGGCCGCCGTTATAGACAATTGTGTCAACCCCAAATTCAGTCTTCATTTGCGTCAATAGGTCATAATCAATGAGTTTGGAAACCTCTAAAACTCCAATCGGCTTACCTTTCGCCCTGATTTGCACAAAGGCGTCAAACCCAATCCCCTTGTCCGATTTCATGATGGCGCCTACATTTTTTCCCTCAAGCACCTGTGTTAGTATTGTCTTATAAATGTTGTTACTATGTCCCGATGGGGGCGCGTAGTACCCGCTGGCCAGAACTAATCCTTCATGGTTGAAGACCCTTATGTTGCTTGCCCCTAACAGCGTCTTTATTTTTGGCAATCTATCTAACAGGGACTTTGCGTCCTGAAGTTCGGTCATATTCACTATATCGCCATCTTCGGCTATTTGGCGAACGCTATCAAGAAAGCGATGTTCTATGAACTCGAACTCCTCTTCAACCCCCTTGATACCGTTTGTGAGTATCAATTCAAAACTTTCATTGATCTGTCTTTCCATTACCGCAAGGCTGACCAGCATTATAATTATAGATGGGACTATAATCAGCGGAAGAAAATTTACCAGTATCCTGTTTTGTAAGGTTTTCATTGACACATGTAATTTTTAAGTGACAGAGGAACAAATAAGGCCTTGTTGTATTTCATTTTCCCATAATAACAGATTATCTCCTGCCCATCCACGGATGTGATAAAATCAATAAACTTCATGGCCGCTTCAAGATTTGCTCCGGGAACCTTGGCCGGGCTGACGGCGATAATGCCATAAGGATTAAAGAGTTTCTTGTCTCCTTCCACAACAATTGAGAGGTTCAACTCTTCCTTATTAAAAAGGTAAGTGCTTCTGTCCGCCAGGCAATATGCCTTTCTCTCTGAGGCCGTTTTAAGCATCGAAAGCTGGTCTTTACTATTCGGTACATACCACCGGCCTGACGGTTTTATGTCAAGCAGCTTCCAGAGGCTCTTTTCTCTGACATGGGTGCCCGCATTTGTTCCTCGTGAGATAAAAAGGGCTTTTTTGTCCGAAATCGCCTTAAAGGCCGACAGTGCGTCCTTTTCCTCTTTTAAATGTATAGGGTCGTCGGGCGGGCCAAGTATTATAAAGTCATTATACATGACATCCTTCCTGTTGATGCCATAGCCCTCCGATACGAATTTATCCTCTTCCTCTCTTGAATGGACTAAAGCAACATCGGCAAGACCATTTCTGGCCTTCTGAAGAGCCTCGCCGCTTCCACTTACGAGCATTTCTATGTTAATTCCATACTTCTTCTCAAAAACAGGAATAAGCCTGTCCAACAGGCCGGACTCAACTGTGGTTGTGCTGGTGGCAAGCCTCAAGGCCTGCCCATTTGTCTTTTGCGATGATTTGTCTGACTGCTTCTGGCAGCCGCAAGCAACTACCCAAATCACCGCAACCCAAACAGTTATTGCCGCTTTGATATAACTCTTGCAATATAGCCACGCAGGCAATCTAACACCCGCCACTTCCAACACCCGCCCTTTCTTTGCATCTGCCACGTGTTAATTTTAACATCTTTCACCTGATAATGGAAAAAATTTTTCTGTTGAACGCGTTTGCCCTGCGCCGCATGTTGACATAAAATTATCATTCTGGTACTGTAAAGACATGAGCGTGATAGCGATACCTCGTTCAATAAGAGAGCGCCTTGGGGATGAGGCCAGCGAAGACTTCGCCACCCTTATCAACGATATAGACTTAGGCGCCAGAAAAGACGCTATCGCTATCGCTGAGGAGCGGTTTGAACGCCGTCTTGTTGAGGAAACAGGCAAACTACGGGTTGACATTGGTAAACTCAACGAGCGCATTTCAGTTGAGATAGGTAACGTCAACGGGCGCATTTCAGTTGAGGTTGGTAAACTCAACGAGCGCATTTCAGAGGAAACAGGCAAACTACGGGTTGAGATTGCCAACTGCAAGGCTGACATAATCAAGTGGATGTTTCTTTTCTGGATAGGCCAAACGGCCGTCATGGTCGCTCTGTTTAAATTCTTTGCAGTTAAATAGCCCACTTGCCTATAATACTTAAGACGGTCTGCTTGCTGGTATTGTCCAACGTCTTTATGACGTTTGCGTGGTACGGGCACCTGAAGAGCCTCAGAGGGAAGGCCTGGTACTTGGCCGTTGTGATAAGCTGGTCAATAGCCCTCGTAGAGTATGTCTTTCAGGTGCCTGCCAACAGAATCGGCTATGATAAGATGAGTTTATCTCAACTGAAGATGCTCCAGGAGGTGATTACCCTTTCCGTATTTGTTCCCTTTGCCATATTTTACATGGGACAGCCTTTAAAGCTGGACTACTTATGGGCGGGGTTGTGCCTCTTAGGGGCGGTGTATTTCATATTCCGGTCCTGAGGTAAATTACATTAGAGAAATATCTTATAAAATCCATTCAGTATGTCGGGGGGCGTCGGGGGGCAGCCCGGTATATAGACGTTTACCGGAATAACCTTGTCAATGCCTCCTAATGAGGCATAGGTCTCTCCGAATATGCCGCCATTACAGGCGCAGTCCCCAACGGCAATCACTATTTTGGGTGCTGGCGTGGCGTCATATGTCCTCCTCAGGGCTATTTCCATGTTTGTTGATACCGGCCCGGTAACAAGTAAGACGTCGGCAAACCTCGGTGAGGCCGTAAAATGTATTCCCAATCTCTCACAGTCGTAAACGGGATTATTTATGGCATGAATTTCAAGTTCACATCCATTACAGGAACCGGCGTCCACCTCCCTCACCGTCAAACTCCTCCTGAAACACTTCTTTACAGTGTCCTCTAAGTTGATTCCTCTGGTCTTGATATTGGGGTCGTCAACCTGAGGGGTTTTACCGGTAACTATGCCGGTGCGGAGTATTTGGCGCAGGATTCTAATCATAAATCATGCCCCGAATATGACTGGTTAAAGCTCTTGTTACAAATCGGGAAGTCAGGGACGATATTGCCCTTGATGGCCTGTTCAAGGGCTAACCAGTTTACGCTGGACGGGTCTCTGACCATGCACCTGTTTATCTCACCTTTCTGGCCGCACTGCAGCCAGTAGATTATCTCACCACGCCAGCCCTCCACCGCCGCAAACCCCGTTGTATCAGGCGACACGGCTCCGCACTCAACGGCTATCGGGCCAACAGGTATCTTTGCAAGGATAGTGCGCATGATACTCATAGACGCCCTTATTTCGACTACCCTCACCCACACCCTCGCGTGAACATCCCCCGCGACAAGCACCGGAGAGTCCACCCCAATTGAATCATACGGAGGAAAAGGGTTGTGAACCCTGCAGTCCACATTTAAACCACTGGCTCGGGCAACGACCCCTACCGTACACAGCTCTCTTGCCAACTCCGATGTGAGTATGCCCGTGCCACGCACCCTGTCCTCAAGAGAGGAGCTCTCTTCATAAATACGAACCAGCCTATGGAAATCCCTATCAAGAAAGTCCAGCTCGGACAGCATCTCTATTTTTGCCGTTAAATCTATATCAACTGTCACACCACCGGGGATAACTTTGTCCATCATAAACCTGTGCCCAAAGAGCCTATGGTTAGTGGCAAGCATGGCCTCCTTGAGCCTTGAGCACTGGTATAACATAAAGGCAAAGGCCGCGTCATTACAGATAGCCCCAATATCTCCAAGATGGTTGGCAATTCGTTCGCGCTCAAGAAACAGCGCCCGCAGCCACTGCGCCCTTACAGGCACATGGCAGTGTGTCATTGACTCCAGGGCCATACAGTAGGCCAATGAGTGCGCCACTGTGGTATCACCCGACACACGCCCGGCTAATCTAACGGCCTCCTCCCACGTCATCGCCTCAAACCGCTTCTCTATCCCCTTGTGTACATAGCCAAGACGTTCTTCAAGGTTTACTATGGTCTCACCAACCGCTTGAAACCTGAAATGCCCGGGTTCAATTATACCGGCATGAACCGGGCCAACCGGAATCTCATATACGCCCTCCCCTTCGGCCCTAAGCCACGCATACTCACCGTCGGAACGCACCATCCGTTTTGAGGCATCGAAGGATTTTCTCAGCGGCCACGCGTCCTCCGGCCAGTCCTCAAATTTAATCCACGGCCTGTCGTCAGGATGCCCGACAGGGGTAACGCCCATAAGGCTCCTAATCTGGCGTTCAAATCTATAAGCAGGCACAAAGTATTTGACAAGGCTTGGAAACTCCGGGCTATCCGCGGACAATTCAGACTTCACTATCAGGTATTCATTGCTATGCCTAAAACAGGCGTAAATGCCATAACCCCTGCCTGAGTTAGTATCGTCAGTTGTCCACTCCGCACAAAGAAACGCGTATGATTCCTTTAGCGTCCTCGCCGCCTCCGCAAACATCGCCACCGGCACCGTAAACGTAACCGGCTCTCTGTGCCCATCTGGCTTTATATCATCGCCAAACACGGCCTTCAGCGCCGTTTCTAATCTCTTCATTTCAATAACTCCACCGCCGCCTGAAACCACTTATTAAGGAAATCCGGTATATAAAAAGCCAGTACAAGCACCAGGGCCATGTGAAAGACAACCGGAGCGCGGGCTGTTTTGATCGGTTCAAAGTACGAGGCTACATCCCCTGACACCATATATTGCACCTTCCGCAGAAGTCCGGCAAACGCCACACCCAGTCCGATAAGTATAAAAGGCGCCAACAGCGGGACATCTTTTATGGTAGCGGTCAATATCAGAAACTCACTGGTGAAAACCCCAAAGGGCGGCATACCGGCAATTGCCATAGCGCCCAAAATCAGTGACCAGCCAACGAAGGGATCCCCCTTAAACAATCCCTTTATCCTTGCGATTTCCTGTGTGCGGTGCATCTGGCAGGCGTGCCCTACCGTAAAAAATATGGAGGACTTTGTAAGGCTGTGCATCAGCATATGCAACAGTGCGCCAAAAGTGGCGATAGAGCCTCCAAGGCCAAAGGCAAACGTCGCGATTCCCATGTGCTCAATAGATGAATATGAAAACATACGTTTTATATCTTTTTGTCTGAGAATGGAAAATGAGGCGACCACGATGGAGACAATCCCAAAACCCATCATAATGTTTCCGGCATAATGTGTGTGCGTTGAGCCATCCACAAGCACCTTACACCGGACAAGGGCATACAGGGCGATATTCAGCAAAAGCCCTGACAGCACCGCCGATATTGGCGTGGGGCCTTCGCTATGTGCGTCAGGGAGCCAATTGTGCAAAGGGACAAGGCCAACCTTTGTGCCATATCCCACGACCAGAAAGACGAAGGCAAGCGAAAGAACAGTAGGCTCAAGGCTGCCGCTTACACCGATAAGGTTTGTCCAAAGGAGCGCCTCACCACCCTCTCCTATGACCTTCTCGGCGGCAAAATACAGAAGCACCGTACCAAAAAGGGCCTGGGCAATACCAACGCCGCAGAGTATAAAATACTTCCACGCGGCCTCAATGGCATTGGGCGTACGGTAGAGCGAGACAAGAAGCACTGTGGATAAGGTGGCAAGTTCCATCGAAATCCACAACACACCTATGTTGTTGGTCAGAAGACACAAGAGCATGGCAAACATAAACATCTGAAACATTGCGTGGTAAAACCGCATTCGCACATGCCCGACCCGCCCATGTTCCCTCTCTCTTTGCATATAGCCGCGGCTAAAGACGGCCGTGGTCATTGAGACAAAGGCGGTTAGCACAGACAGATATACGCTGAAGGCGTCAACAAAGAAGAATTTCCCTCCGGCTATAATTGGTCCATGATTGTAAACCTCAATGGCAAGGGCCACCGCGGCCATCAAAGTCAGAAATGAGCAAAAAATATTTATAGCGGGGGCAAACCTCCTGTCACCAATAAAGGCCAAAATCAAGGCTGCCACAAATGGCGTTATAATAAGACCCAGTAGTATCATGCCACGCTTCCCACAGTGTCAGTTATCCTCCCTCAGGCTTTCCATCTGCTCCACACTAAGGCTGTCAAATGTAGTGCTGATATGAAAGAAAAATATCCCGAATATAAAGGCGGCAATCAGGACATCAAGGGCAACACCAAGCTCCACAACCAGAGGCATACCATATGTCGCACTGGTAGCGGCAAAAAAAAGTCCATTTTCCATCGCCAGAAATCCAATTATCTGGGTAACGGCATGTTTCCTCGTAATCATCATAAGCAGACCTATCATAACCGTTGCAAGGGCAACCGCAAGCGTGGAACGCGTTATAAGAGTGGACATCTCCCTGACAGGGGCTGTAAGATGATAGGAAAAAATGACAAGCGCAATCCCTATCAACATCGTCGTTGGTATATTGACGATTGTCTCCACCTCTTTTCTGATCTTAAGACGCACCACAAGGACATGCAATATATACGGCAGCAGGATTACCTTTATTGACAGCGTTAAAAGCGACGATATATAAAGGTGGTGTTTGGAGGCCACAAAGCCAACAACCGCCGTGTTTATTGAGAGAAACAGCCCCTGCCACGCGAATAATGTAACCAAACTATTTATCTTCCTCTGCGACAGCATCGCAAAGGCCGTCAGCAATACCAACGCCGCCAGAAAACTATTCACCTGTGCCAGCACTTGTAAGTTCATATCACTCCAGGATAAAAAAGGCAATCACCCCAAGGGTTGCCATTAAAAACGCCGCCCCAAGGAATTCAGTTAATCGGAATAATCTCATCTTTGCAAGCCCCGTCTCTATAAGCACTAAAACAGCCCCCGCAATGCCCAGCTTAATAACCATAAGAAACACAGATGTGGCAATATCTCCAGCATTGTCTGTGACCGCAATTCCCCACGGCAGGAAACACGCAATCCCAAGTGTAACAAAGAGAAAAAATCTTATCATCGCCCCCCACTCAATAAGCGCAAGGTGCCTGCCCGAATACTCCAGAATCATGGCCTCGTGTATCATAGTCAACTCAAGGTGTGTGGAGGGGTTATCAACGGGAATCCTGCCGGTCTCGGCAATCACCACAAGGACAAAGGCTATGCCGGCAAACACAATGGACGGCCTCAATACAAGGGCGCCACTTGCAAACGCGCGAGCAATGTGAAGCAGCGACGTTGAGCGCCCGGCCAGAGACACAGTAAAAATAGCCATCAGTATGGCAGGTTCTGTCAGAGAGGCCACCATCATCTCACGTGAGGCACCCATCCCCCCAAACGCCGTCCCTATGTCCATCCCCGCCAATGCCATGAAAAATCTGGCGGTTGCAAAAATAGCTATTACCACAATAATATCGGCGCTGGGGGCCAAAAACAGGTTCATCGAAATTATCGGCACCACACTCCCAACCACAACAGCGCTGCCAAACACCAAATACGGCGTAAAGCGAAATATCCATGAGGCATTGTCTGCGATGACCACATCCTTGACGAACAGTTTTGCGATATTCCTGTATGGCTGCATAACCCCGGCAGACGTTCTCCCCTGCGTCCAACACTTAAGCACATCCACCCATCCCGCAAAGGCAGGGGCCAGCGCAATGACAACTATGGCCTGTAAAATCTCTATGAAGATTAAAGTTAACGCCTTCATAACAGGGCCAGCAGGACGATTATTGTCACAAATGAATATATAAGATACACATGTATCCGCCCGTGCTGAAGCATACCCGTCTTTCGGGACAGCAAGACGACCCTATCAATAACAGGCTTGTAAAGCCAACCCCAAAATCGGTCTCTAACGCGAAGGTAGTACTGCGAGTTCTCAGGGAATGCCGGGTGTTGGTGTTGCGGAACAAGGCGTATCTGCTCTTTTATATCAAACAAAAAACCAAATATCCTGCGAAAAGGCATTGAAAAAGATACCGCGTTATATTGCATTTTGGGGGTAAGTTTTTTAAATCCACAATCCCATACCGGTACCCTGCTTATGTTGCCCGGCTTGACATGGAGCAATAAATAAGTTACCGCACATACCGCAACAATGCCGATAAGGACAAGCGGCCCTGAGTAGGAGGCGCGTTCAGGGTCAACAGGCGTAAGCCACATCCAACCGTACACCCCCGACGTGGTAACGAGCCTTGCCTTTAACAGACTTTCAGAAATGGCGTCCATCCAGTTTATAACAATGGCCGGCAGAACTCCCAGACAAAGACAGGCCAGTGACGCAAGGCTCATCCCCGCGCGCATAGACCATCCGGCCTCAGTTACGACATGTTGGCTATGGCCGCGCCAGTTCCCCAAAAATATGACCCCAAAGACCTTTACAAAACAGGCGGCCGCCAGGGCACCGGTTAGGGCAAGCAGGGCTGCCCCCATGGGGATAAGGAGTTTCATCAGCGGGACAGGCAGAGACGGCGAAAGCAGAAATGCCTGAAAGGTCAGCCACTCAGATACAAAACCATTAAAAGGCGGCAGGGCCGAAATAGATATGCAGCCAACGAGGAAAAACGCGGATGTCCATGGCATGAGGTGAATAAGTCCCCCCATTTCATCCATATTTCTCTCGTGCGTGGCATGAAGGACCGCCCCCGCTCCCATAAACAGCAGCCCCTTAAACATGGCGTGATTCATCGTATGGTACAGGCCGGCTATGAGGGCAAGGGCCGCCATGACGGGCAGGTGAAATGAGGTAAATATCATAGACAGCCCTATCCCTATAAGAATTATTCCTATATTTTCAACCGAATGATACGCAAGGAGTTTTTTTAAATCATGCTGCATCAGCGCATAGAGTACGCCCATAACGGCGGAGACCAACCCCAGTACAAGCACCATGGTGCCCCACCACCACGGGAACACCTTTATGATGTCAAAGGTTATTCGTACTATCCCGTATATAGCGGTTTTAAGCATTACCCCGGACATCAGGGCCGAGACATTTGACGGGGCAACCGGATGCGCCTCAGGAAGCCACACATGGAAAGGTATAACGCCGGCCTTGGCCGCAAAGCCGAAAAAAGAAAGTAAAAAGGCCACAGTTGCCCACTTAAGGGGAAACTTCGCCGCCCTCATAGCATCAAAGGTATAACAACTGAAATCCTCAAAACCAGTCGTAACTCCCGCCATCACACCAAAGGACAGGAGTATCAGGACGGCTCCAACATGAGCCATTACCATGTATAGATATGCGGCCCTCCTGTTTTCACTGCGCCCGTCTTCAAACATGACCAAAAAGTATGACGCCGCCGCCATCACCTCCCAAGCAACCAGAAAACACAGCGCGTCATCAGCGAGGCACACCATAAACATCGCGGCAATAAAGATGTTATAAAATACTATAAGCCTCTTCACAGGCTTGCCCGCGCCAAGGCCGCTGACATAACCCACCGAATAAACAGACACGAAAAATGAAAGCAATCCAACAACAAAGATAAAAAACCCGGAAAGCTGGTCAAGCCTTAAATGAAATGGAAGAGTGGGCAACCCCAGCGGAAGCACTAACTGTTCTACGTTGTGGCCGGCAACCGCCATGGCCCCCGCTACGACACTGAAGAGGGAAGCCAGCGCCGACACAGAAAACGACATACGTATCAACCGCCGCGGGTCATTTCCAATTACCACAACAAACAGCACAGGTATGACAAACGCGACGACCGAGATTATTGATAATTCAATGGGGGCAATCATCAGGCTAATGCTGCCGTCACAGAGATAACCTGCCGAATATCTCGGCCTCTTTTTTAAATAAGATATGGGTGATTACATCACGCGGCAATACCTGCTTTACGATAGACAACACCTCATCGTCTTTCAAAAGCCTCAACAGGACTGACTGAATCCTTAAAAAACGCCGTTCACTCTTTGGAAAGATAAAAAAAAGTGTACTCACATCTTCTTTATCAAGGGCATCAAAGGGCATCGGTTGCTCCAGGTGGCACAGGGCAATATAGGAATCATAGGTAAACGAGGCGAATGTCCCCGGATGAGGGACAGCAATGCCATGTCCAACGGCGGTTGAGCACAAACTCTCTCTCTCCATGATAGGGGCCAGGAGCTTACGTGGGGCAATGTCAGGTATCCTTGTGCGGATATGATTAAGACAATTTAAGATCACAGCTTGTTTTGACCCAACTGGAATATTGTAGTAAACCCCCCCCCGCTGTATGAACTCCGCGATGGAGATTATCTCCTCATCCTCAGAAGAAGGCTCATCAATACCGGCTTTCTTAGAAAATGACCTGTTATCCTCAAGCCATGAGGTGATCTCATTTCTGTCAAACCGCCATTGACCACCTACCCTGAAACAGGGGATTGTGTCATTTTGTATCATCCGGTAGATAGTCTTATCGGAAACATTTAAGAGTGCGGCCACGTCTTTTACCGTCAGGTTCATAATGTCCTCAATTGTCTCTATTTGTCATAAATCGTCCTCAATTGTTATCGTATGTTACAACCTGTCTATGCTACTGTGTTGAATTATCGTTTGTCAATATATTTTTTTTGGTTTTGTCACAGCAAAGTAGAAACGTCCTGTCTCAGCGACGGGGGGCCTGACGCTTAGCTTTTATTTATCTGGCGGCGGATTAGTATTGCTGAGCAGCCTTATGCTCCGGTTATTATCTTAAAGTAATTGTCTGGCGAGTAGGACTGCTCTTCTGGCCTTCTTTCCAGAAATGTCCGAACTTTGGGATCCTCTGACTTCTTAAAATCTTCAAGTTCCCCTACAAAGACCACCTCACCCTTGTCGAGCATTACCACATAGTTGGCTATGGCGAAGATACTCGGCAGCTCATGCGTCACCACCACGACGGTCATCTTAAACACCCGATGAAGCCTCAGAATAAGCTCATCAAGGCCAGCAGCCGTTACGGGGTCAAGGCCGGCGGAAGGCTCATCGAAATATAGAACCACAGGGTCCATTGCCATCGCCCGTGCTATCCCAGCCCTTTTTTTCATCCCTCCTGAGAGCTGCGCCGGATAGAAATCCCCGAATCCTGAAAGCCCCACAAGGTCGAGCTTCATCCTGACGATTATGTCTATGACCGGGGCCTTGAGTTTTGTGTGCTCCTGCAGCGGCAGTGCCACGTTTTCAGCCAGGGTCATGGAATTAAACAGCGCCGCGCTCTGAAATAAAACGCCCATCTTTTTTCTGTATTCGTCGAGACTGGTGTCGTCCATCGCCGCTATATCCTTGTCATGAATATGAATACTGCCACTTTTTGGCCTTAAAAGCCCTATCAGGTGTTTTAATAATGTGGTCTTGCCGCAGCCGCTGCCCCCGACGATTACAGTGGTCGTGCCCGTGGGGATGGAGAAGGAAATCCCTTTAAGTATCTCCCTGTCGCCGTAGTACGTCACCAAATTCGAGACTTCTATCGCGTTTTCCATTTACGTGAAGTAGTAAAATAAGGTAGTAAAAAATAAATCGAAAAATATTACCATAAAAATAGACGTTACTACTGAGGCAGTCGTGCGTCTTCCAACCTCTTCCGCCCCCGCGTTTACCTGAAATCCATGATACGCGCCCGTTATGGTAATGAGTACGCTGAATGCCCATGCCTTGACAAGCCCTGTAACGAGGTCGCTTATTTGAAGCGCCTTAATGGTCTCATTAAAATAGCTGGCCGCGTTGACGTCAAGCAAAGTGGTTGACAGGGTAAACCCGCCAAACATCCCCACTACGTCAAAAAA
>JADFYL010000152.1 GCA_015233045.1 Nitrospirota bacterium
AGACCTCTATGCCGGCGGTGCCCGGTATGGCGGCGCCGGTTAAGGCCGTCTGCGTAGTGCCGTTTGGGATGGAAGAGGGGACAGACGCCACTATTGCCGACCATGTGTTTGGCCTCGTTGTCGGCGAGCAGTCGGTGTTCAGGTTTTTTGGTTCAAACATCAGAAAGGAAGACACGCCCGGCCAGGTGCTTGACCAATGGGACGAGACAGAACTTGCCGAGCTTGCCTCATTGGAGACCGCACTGGAGGCAGATGGCGATGAAGGCGCGGTAGTGCCCGTGAAGATTCACAGCTATCTGACTGAGATAGGAACGCTTGAGCTATGGTGTGAAACCATTGAGGGCCAGAGGAAGTGGAAGCTTGAGTTTAGTGTCCGGCAAGAGGCTTAGCAGGTGTCAGGGCACAGCCGTTACATCATAGGCATAGACCTTGGCACTACAAACTCCTCTGCCGCCTATGTTGACACAGTGGCAGGGCAGGAGATTCACATATTTGAAATACCACAACTTACAGGCGAAGGGCAAGTAAATGAACGCCCTCAACTGCCGTCGTTTTTATATCTGCCAACCGAATACGAACGCGCGGCTAGCTGCGCCCTGCCGTGGTCGAAAGACATGCCTTATATTGTGGGTGAGTATGCGCGGGTCAAAGGCGCCACTGCCCCGTTAAACCTCGTATCATCGGCAAAATCGTGGCTTTGCCACAGCCGCGTTGGACGCAAATCCCCGATTTTACCGTGGGGCAGACAGGACTCAGACGGCGGTGGAAAACTCTCCCCCGTTGAGGTGTCCTGCCGCTATTTACAGCACATCGCACAGGCGTGGGATTATGTCATTGCCCGTGGAGATGCGAAGAGAAAATTTGAAAATCAAGCGGTAGTAATCACCATACCCGCGTCATTTGACGAATCAGCTAGGGAGCTGACCTCAGAGGCCGCGCAAACGGCGGGCATTAAGACCTTCACGTTGCTTGAAGAGCCGCAGGCGGCGTTTTACTCATGGCTTTCTGAGCATGAGGACGACTGGCAGTCTATTATTGAACCAAACCAGTTGATTCTTGTATTTGACGTTGGCGGCGGGACTACGGATTTTAACCTCATCACGCTGAAGGGGCTTGGCGATGTCCCGGTGTTTCAGAGGATGGCGGTTGGGGACCATCTGATGCTTGGCGGTGATAACATGGACCTGGCGCTTGCAATGGAGATGGAGAGCCGCATGTTGGGTGGAAGGCGCACGCTTGGCATTGCTGGATGGGTGTCGTTGTCTGAGCAGTGCAGGTCTGCCAAAGAGGGGCTTCTCCGCGATACCCCCGGCGCACAGGCCTTTGACATTGCCATACTTGGCACGGGGCGCAGCGTCATAGGCGGCGCGCTGAAAGGACAACTCACCTACGAAGACGTAAGGCGCATAATCATTGAAGGATTTTTTCGGCAAGTTGATAAGGCAGAGGAGATAAATAAGGACAAGCGCTCAGGATTTCAGGAACTCGGCCTTCCATACGTAACAGACACGGCGGTGATGAAACACCTTGCCTCGTTTTTAAAAAGACACGCGGTAAACCCTGAACTGCCCGTTGTCGGCGATGGCGGCGTTAACATCGTACGGCCAGATATTGTCCTGTTTAACGGCGGGGTCTTTAAGGCGTCGCTTATAAGGCAGTGCGCGATTGATGGACTAAGGCACTGGTTTGCGGGACAGGCGGATTGGACGCCCGGCATCCTTGAAAACGACAGGTTTGACCATGCGGTTTCCTTAGGAGCGGCGTACTATGGACTTGTAAAGAGGCAAACGGCATCAGGCTCCGATACAAAGAAAATAAAGATTTCAGGCGGGCTTGGCAAGGCCTACTACATCGCGGTCAAAACCGGCGAACCCTCTGATGACGGCCTTATATCTGCCGCCTGCATAGTGCCGCGGGGGTTTGAAGAGGGTGGAGAGCTGCACATACTTGAGCCGGAGTTTCATGTTGCCGCCAATACGCCCGTCTCTTTTTCGGTATATTGCTCATCGTACAGGGCAGGCGACAGGCCGGGCGATATTATCAGCGCGCAGAGGGATTCCTTTGTTGAGCTTCCCCAGATAAAGACTATCCTGCATTACGGGAAGAAGGCCGTCGCCACGGCGCTTCCGGTGTCGCTTGGCATACGCCTCAACGAATACGGTACACTTGACGTGTGGTGCGAATCTAAAAACACGACACATAAGTGGAAACTTGCCTTTGACATACGCAAGTCACCGGAGATGGCACCGGGTGGCGCAATCCATACCCTGAACGAATCCAATGTTGACGACGCCGTCAGACTTATAGAAAGCGCCTTTGCTGGTAACAGTCCAGAAGACCTTCCGAGGGCTTTGCCGGAGGCGCTTGGCATTGCTAATAAGGCTAATTGGCCGGTGGTGGTTATCAGAAAGATGTGGGATGTGCTGATTCCAATTAAGCAGAGGCGTCTTGTTACGCCGGGACATGAGGCGCGGTGGCTTAATCTTGCGGGATTTTTGCTGAGACCCGGCTTTGGGCATCCTCTGGATGACTGGAGGGTAAAGGAGCTATGGAAGCAGTTTTCAGAGGGGGTGAGGTTTTCACGCGACGGGCAGTGCCGCAGCGAGTGGTGGATACTGTGGAGGCGTGTTGCCGGAGGGCTGAGCGCGCAACATCAGGACATCGTCTATAAGCGTATAGCGCCACTGATAATGTCATCTAAGAAGAGGAAAGGCCCGCGCCTTCAGAGTTCGGAGTTAGTGGAGCTATGGATGCTTGCGTCAAGCCTTGAGCACCTTACGCCTGAGATTAAGGCTGGCCTTGGGGATGAGTTGGTTAATGTAATTAAAAAGGAAAAGGGCAGGGCGCTTGGAAACCACTTCTGGTCATTATCACGAATAGGGGCAAGAGTTAGTTTTTACGGCCAGTTGGACAGGCAGGTCCCTGTGGATGTGGTACAGGGGTGGATTAGGGAATGCCTTGATATGAGCTGGGCGAGACCGGAGGACGCGGTGTATGCGGTTGCCCAGCTTGCCAGAAAAACCGGAGACAGGGCAAGGGATATAGACGAGACCCTGCGGGGAGAAATCGTAAGAAGACTTCTGAGCTATGCCGAAGGGCAACCACCTGCCAGATGGGCAAGGCGTTTTATCAGACAGATAGAGGAGGTGACCCCGCTTGATAGCACCGACGAAAACGAAATATTTGGGGAATCCCTCCCGATAGGGCTTATAGTAAAGGCTGATTTGTAACAATCCCAAGACAACCGCACTACCAGAAATTGCTGTGTAATAATAGCCTTTAGCTGGAGTTCTGGAAGCCGCCAACGAGGGGATAATCCCCCGTCTTGTCGGCGGCAGCCCAAACGCAATAGATAAAACGTTGGCGAAATTACGGGGTGAAGGGGAGTTACTCCCCTTCGTTTTTAATCTTTTAACGGTTGCCCCTGCAATATGTCAAGATTTTTATAGCTTTCGGATTTAAGAAATGGATATAATAGGGTATCGCGGGGATGGGGTGAGACATGAAAATAAAAGCAGTATTTGTTAAAGATGGTGATTGGTGGGTAGCGTGGACAGATGATGTGCCGGGAGCAATTGAGCTTTAATGTCATCTTACTAATGTACTCATTAATAACTCCGTTTATATCTCTGCCGTCATTCCAGCTTGTCTGGAATCAACCTCTAATCTTCTGCATATGCGGCAATACTCTATGGAATATAGGACAATGGGAAAAGGACAAGGACTGATTCTGGACAAGCCGGAATGACGAAAAGGGGATTTAGAGCAAAAGCAAGGGACAAAGGCAAGGACAACGGAGTTAACTTCATAGGCAATTAGTGTATATTATTATTTTTTTCGCAGGGAAATTTTTGTTACAATACAGAAACAATAATACTAATGCCCACAGTAATCAGGAGACAATGGTGAAGAGGAAAACATGCTTTGTTGCTTTTTTGCTGATATTGGTTTTTCCAGTTATGACACTTGCTGAAGACAGGAATGTTAAGACGCATAATAATCGTGGTATAGCCTATTATGATAAGGGGGACTTTGACAGGGCTATCGCCGATTACACCAAGGCCATTGAGATTAATCCACGGAATGCCAGGGCGTACTATAATCGCGGCATCGCCTATCATGATAAAGGGGACTTTGACAGGGCTATCTCTGATTTTAACAAGGCCATTGAGATTAATCAAGGATATGTTAAGGCGTATTATAAGCGTGGCATTGCCTATCATGACAAAGGGGACTTCGACAGGGCTATCTCTGATTACACCAAGGCCATCGAGATTAGCCCAAAGTTTGCTGAGCCGTTCTATAATCGTGGTGTCGCTTATGCCAAAAAAGAGGACTTCGACAGGGCTATCTCTGATTACACCAAGGCCATCGAGATTAGCCCAAAGTTTGCTGAGCCGTTCTATAATCGTGGTGTCGCTTATGCCAAAAAAGAGGACTTCGACAGGGCTATCTCTGATTACACCAAGGCCAT
>JADFYL010000153.1 GCA_015233045.1 Nitrospirota bacterium
ACTGCCTGAAGAGGTATCGTCCGCGCGGGTTCCAGCGGGCTTTTCTAATTCTGTAAGGCTGTGGTCATAAAATTTCTTACTGTTTGCACTTTCCATGACTGTTAGTTTTGCACGATAAAGTTTGCCATCTATTTCTAACGGAGCATAAAATATGTGAATGTTTTTAATGTCGGGATTATTATCTCTATCGGGGCGAGTTTCGGCCAATACAGCATTTTTTATAAGGTCTGGGATTGCCCTAACAGCTTCAAGATGGTCAAGAGGCGTTAGTCTGTCTCCACTTCGTATCTTTTTAATACCTTTGCTTGCTATATCAATACCCCAACCACTATCTTCATTAACAAAAGTCTTTCTCTGCAAATTCTCCTTTGCCCAATCCTCAGCCTCATCCCTTGCCTTCCATAAAACATCGCCAAACATCCTATCATCAAGCCTTGTTACTTTAACGTCCGGTTTCGACATATATGAAGTATCGAACATTGAATCTGGATTCTTAACCTCAGTCTTCCCCCCCAAAGCCTCTGCCTGCCTGCTGTCAACGAGCGCCTGTGTGTCTCTAAAACTCATTCCGTCAAGCTCTTCATTCGTATAGCCTAAGGCTTTCAACTGTGATTCCAACTCCGGCCACGCAGTTTTCTGTTTATCAGTAGGCGCTAAGTCCTGTCCTTTCTCACCTTCACCATCCTCACCGGCGGCCTCCGGCGATGCGTAAGATTGCGTCTCGTAAACAGGCGTATTCTGCGACTCTTTTTCCTCCAATTTATAACGAACCTGATCATCTGCGGCCTCCGCCTCGTCCTTTCCTTCCGGTGTTTGCGGCTCCTCTGGTGTCTCATCCAGCGACGTGGACGGCGCTTGGGGTGTCTCTTCGAGGGGCGGTGTCTGCGGTTGTTTCATGGTCTCAAATTGTTGGACTTCCACAACTGTATCGTTGAATTCTTTATGATTCATGTTATCTATATCATCTTGTGTGTAGCCATTTTCCCTCATAAGCTGTATCTTATCGTCCAAACTTAATGGTGATCCTGAAGCTGCTCCGCCCGTAGTTTCATTTCCATGGACAGCCTCATTATCCACAGCGTTCATTCTATCGAGGCCGACTTGCAGCTCTGTAGCTGCCCCCGGAGGCGGTGTCTGTGAGGTTTCGAAACTGCCTTCAGCTTTAGCCCTTATCAACTCGTGTGCTCCATTTGCCATTATGCCTGTAACAGCCCCGCTCATCGCTCCTATCTTTGCCTCATGCCCTAATTTTTGCCAATCAATATGTTTACCATCAAGCCAATTATTAAAGGCCGTTTCTACGACAGGTTGCCCCTCCAAGCCCTGACATTATCGCTGAACCCGACGCTATACGCGCTGGCATACTCAATGTTTTACCTACGCCCGGAACGAAGCCCATCAATGTATTTATAAAGCCGGATATAGCCGAGTGCCTCTGGCTGCCCGTCTCCGCATATGTTTTGCCATACCCTAATATTCCAAAAATACCCGCTGTTACTAAACTGCCCACGGTTATTATGCCCGCCCCTGCTGCTGCCTCCGGCGCTGCCATTGCCGCTAATGCCCCCGCTCCTATGGCTCCTAACAATTCGCCTGCTCCTGCTATACTTGAGCCAACAGCGGCCTTCCAGCTATCATCAGGTATATTCAATTTGTTATTGTCTAAATTCTTCTTTCCCCAATCTGCCCAATCCTTACCGATTTGCCCTGCTTTCCCCGGCAATTGTTCAGCGATACCGCCTACGCTCTCCGCTATGTGTCCGGGTATGCTCTTTACGCTCTTCCCAATAGTGCTCAACCAGCCGTCCTCTGTCTGTGCGGGCTGCGGATGCCCGCTCATTTGTGCCAGTTCCTCTTGTGAAACTGGTTGTGGCGGTATGGGCGGCATGTAATTGGTATCCGCCGTTATCTTGTTATTCGCCGTATTCCCCGATACAGGAACTTCCGGAGTCGGTATCGTCATAAATGGATTGCCACTACCGTATAAATCGTCGTTTATACCTGTGCCGTCTGTTTTCATACAGGCATCCCATTCATATTACGCTTCCGACCGTTCACATCTGTAAATATGCCATCGGGATTTTTATACATCATGATATTGTCGGGGCCGCCTCTACGCCATTCCTTACCATCGTTTAGTTTCGGCTGAATTGGCGTGGCCGTAACCGATGGCGTAGCCTCGTTGAAGTAGTCTATCGCAGTCGGGTTCCATGCGATTATACCAACTGCAACTGATGAGTTGAAGTTGCTGCGCGTGTATGTCGTTGAACACGCTGACCAGCTTGTACCATCAGAGCTGATATATCCGGTAAACACATTCCCAACTCGTTTCAACCTGACATAGGCAAAGCTGCTGCCACCAACAGACGCCGAAGATGTTCCGCTATTGACGGTGCTGGCAAATACATCACCACCAGAGGCATTGAGTACGCCTACCCACTGCCACCGGCACTTGACGCGGGGTCGTAAGCCACAAGGCCCATGCCGTAAGATGCGGAGTTAGTGCCGATATTAACGTCGAAGTCGCCTGACAGATTCTTATAAACAAAGGGAACGGTAAATGTCGCGCCGGTAGGAGACGATACGCCGATAGGATATATACTCAAATACCCTGGATTGGTAATGTTAACGTCCGCGCCGGTGGCGTGTGCGGAGTTCAGTAAATTCCAGCCATAGGACTTCGCCCCGTCCCCGCCGGTGAATAGATTCTGTTGTGTAGCCGCTCCAAAGGCGTCAGACAATTTGTTTTCTCCTTGACAAGCTCTCCCGCCGCCTGTATAATGAAACCATGGGTGTGATAACGATACCTCGTTCTTTAAGAGAGCGCCTCGGAGATGCTGCCAGCGAAGACTTCGCCGCGCTTATCAACGATATAGATTTGGGTGCAAGAAAAGACGCCATCGCTATAGCCGAAGAGCGGTTTGAACGTAGGCTTGTCGAGGAAACAAGCAAGTTGCGCCTTGAGATAGAAAAAGTACGCAGTGAGCTGAGCGGTGAAATTTCCAACTCTAAAGCAGAAATAATCAAATGGATGTTCCTCTTCTGGATAGGCCAAACAGCCGCGCTGATTGCCATTATTAAATTTTTGGTAGTTAAGTAATCCATCACACCCGTCACATAACCCCTATCGCCGCCGCGTGGAAGTGCGTAAACCAGTTTAACAACGGGTCATCATCCTGCGTCTGCCATTCTTTGCTCTTGCTCGTCGCCATATTTATAATTCCTATTATTCTTTGTGAGAATTGATTGCCAGAAAATACATTGTACGTATAAGCTATAAAGCCGTTATTTATCTGACATGACTGGTGCCGGTAATCGCCCGTGCCTAACGGTATCTTAACCAGCCCTCCGGCCTTTGTCTGGTACGCGATAAATCGAGTAACCTTTCCCGCGTCGCCTGTTACGACGGGAGGTTGAAGCTCCGGTGTCGTGTCATCGTTTGTGTTTGGAATTAAGCTGCAATAGCTACAACTTAATCGGATTCAGGTTCATTTTTTTAATCCTTTAATCCAATTCCGCTAATATTTGATCGAGTGTTGCATTCAGCCCCTCAATGTCATTTTGCTTTGGCTGCGCCGTTAATCCATTGCTGTTGCCTTTTCCGTTGCCGTTAATCTGTGTCTTGTTGCCGCCTTTGTCTTTCTCCTCTTTTTTGCTATCTCTGGTTATAAAAAATTCGATAAGGTTTAATTTAGGCCAGATGATGCAGTCGTCAGGGCATGAGGGATGATTTTCATTGCAATTGTGTTAACTGCGTACAGTAGTATTTCCTTATCCGTTAATCCATTCGTCGTCATTTCACATGGTCTCTGTCCCTCTCGCGCGCGTTTAAAGATTTTTTTATATATATTTATTCCTTTCTTTTGTGTTCCGCACAGGTGTCCATCTTATGGTCATGGGTGACTAATGCACTTTTTGTATAGTATTTATCAAACAGGTCATCTTGTACCGGTTTTTGGGGCACTATTTTGAGTATCACCCCTGACGTCCACTTATCAAATCGCGGAAGCCCGTAATAGCTATTAGTTCTAATCACTGGTGTCCCGTTGTTGAAATGAGAATTTGCTAAAAACACAATAAAATCATGGTGATAGAGGATATAAAGACTGTAATCGACTTGAATTTTCCGTTATACTATGGTCAGCCAACAACGCAAGTTACAGGAGGAGAGACCAATGTATACAGGAAAGATGATATTTTCTCAACTGATGAGTTATTTGTCGATGCATGAATTTAGGAAGTGTGTAAATCGTTACCAAGGTAATTACAAGGTTCAGACCTTTTCATGTCTAAGCCAGTATTTGACTATGGTGTTTGCCCAGCTTACATATAGGGAAAGGTTGAGGGACATAGAAGCTTGTGTCATGTCAACCATATATTGTCGGATAAAGGCGGAGTAGTTTTATTCTGGCAT
>JADFYL010000154.1 GCA_015233045.1 Nitrospirota bacterium
GCAATATTGTTGACCCTTTGTTTTAACTTCGTAAGCATCTGCTGGAAATCATCAGTTCCCTCTATCTCTGCCATGGCTCAGCCTCCCTTATAGTTGCTATTTTTTTATACAGGCAATTTTTCACGTAATTTCGGCAAATTGCTCCAACAGTATGTCCTCTGTAAAAGGCTCGTCAAGCGGTATGCCCAGGTCTTTCCACCGCCTCATGCAATCCTCCGGCTGAAGGTTATTGGCAGCCGCACGGCAGACTATATCATAGAAATAACTATATCTTACCTCATACCCCTCGTATATAAACCACTGGACGGAGGGGGCGTCGAATATCTTATTCATTTCGCTGATTGCCTCATCTACGAGGATGTGCAACCTGCCCTTTTGGAAATAGGCCCCGCCGGGGTATGCCAGAAGGAGCTTATCCTGTCTTTTTACGATATTGTCAAAAAATCTGTTTCTCTCGACAATATCCACAAGGGCCGACGCCACCCGGTGCAGGTCGTCTATTATAAGTTGCAAGACGTCCGCCCGCTCAAACAGTTCATGTGATTTTGCCGCCTCAATGGACGCGTCGTCATTTCCAAGGACGTAGAAGGTCAGGCTGTCCGAAAATTCCCCCTCTACGGAGAGCCTTTCGGCCAGTGCGTCCGCGGTCTGAGGGTTTATCACATATGGCCGCTTAAGGGCGCGGACAAGGTCAAGCTTCTCTGCGTCAAGGCGTAACAGCTTGTTTATAAAATTAATCTGCGACTCATAGTTCTGGTCTATCAGGACAACGGTCTTGTGTTTATTCGCGGAGAACCCGGACAATTTCCTGATATAATAGTTATGGAACAATGCCTCGTAGTAACGGCTGCTGAGCTGCAAAAACATATTGATAAATCCGGTTTTTTCCCTTTTGAAGGTTATCTTTTTACCATATACCGGAAACTTCTGCTCTATAAACTCCATGTCGCACAACGCCGAGACCTCTTTGACGCTGTAATGGAGTTCCTTGCTGAAGGCAGACAGCCTCTTGTACTGCTCCTCGTTATAGTCTCCGCCCTTTTCGATGTTTTTTATATCGTCAACAGAGGCGGCAACCTTTTTTGAGAGCGGCTCAACAAACGAAAACGTAATGGTCTTATCCCACCAGTCCAGATGTCCGGCAAGCGGCCCTAAGAACATCTCTATTGACGCCTTTAGCTCTTCAATAAATTTTGTCTTATCAATGTATTCCACCGTCAGGTCTTTACCAGAGGCCAGCAGTGACTTGCCTGAGACACTCCTTTTTTGCACGTTAGGCAGGTAAAAACTCTTCACCGAGCCGCTTTGAATATCTGTTCGCCGTACGTCGAGGCCGACATCGTCAAAGTATTCCTTGAATTTGTCCCTCGCGTTGTCGAGGTTATCAAGCATACTGGCCTTGATGGAGTGCATTTTTTCGCTGATTGCGTCCGCTTTGACGATAAACTCGGTATCGTGTTTGGGGTTAAATTCATAGCGGTACGAATATGTGCGCGATAGCTCATGCTGGAACTCGGCGAACATGCCAGCGGGGTCTATTTTCTTTTTCCATATGGAGACTACCTGATTTTTGGTGTTTAATATTCTTTCGTTGTATTTTTTTAATTTTTCGAGGGTCTTCATCAGATGTTCAATGCTGTTTTTCTTGTCGGCCTCTTCTTTGACCGCGCTTATCAGGAGGGTTATCAGGGCGTTGACACTGTCCACGATTTTTTTGAGGTTTCTTATGGTATATTCATACTGCAACTGCTTCGTGACGCTTTTGATGACGTGTACCAGCTCTTCAAATCCCGACTCTGCCCATGCCTCCTTGTCACCGTCCTTAAAATAACGATTGGCTGACATAGTTTCAACCTGAACAATAGGGGCATCTTTCAGGCGTGAGTACGGGCTTATGAGTTTCTCAAACTCCTCCTTATATTTATCAAGGCGTTTGTCTATTGATTCATCTGAGTTTTCTGAGGCGAAGCCACTCTCAACAACGGCGCTCTTACATGTCTGCACGAAGACAATCCTCTGGTCGGCGTCCATTATCTTGTTAAGTATTTTTCTGTCGGCCTCCTTCATCGGGCTGCGGATTGAGGACAGGTAGATTATCAAATCCGCCTGCGGCAGGAACTCGCGCAGGGTGAGGTCTTCGTGTTCCTTAAGGCCGTAGGCGTCGAGGCCGGGTGTGTCGGCCAGCTCCAGGTCCTCGTCTATTACAAACGTGGGCAGGCCGATTTTAAGGTACTTGACGCTGTACTTGTTGCCGGGGTTTTCGTCCTCTGAGGTAAATTTCCAGATGGATTCGCCCAGACAATCGTTACCGGTTTTCTTTATTGATCTGCCGTCTTCGTATATTATCTCAAGCTGTGGTTCCTTTGACCTTGAGCAAAACACGAGCATATTTGTAGTGGCCTTACTTTGTTCTTTCAGGATTTTTGTCCCTGTGCCAAGCAGGATATTCATAACGGAGGATTTCCCTGAGCTTGTAATGCCGACGAGGCCACTTTTTATCGTATGCACAGAAAAATCCCTTATATTGGCCTCAAGGTTATTGATTCTATTGGCAAATTGATCATGTCCAAGGGCCTTTAAGCGGGTGACTATGTCAGAGACACGCGTGAGAAAGTTCTTTATTTTTATCTCTTCCGATTCCATTTATTTTCCCGTGCTGACGATAAAGGCGTCAAGCCTCTTCAATCTTTCCCCGATTTCCTTTTTATTGCCGTTGACACGCTCTGCCACAGCCTCGGCGTTCCTGAGTTCACCTTCGAGCATCATCCTTAGTATCTCGGCCTGAGTTGCCATTAACGCGTCGAACTGTGCCTTGTTATTTTCACCCAGCGAGGCCTTTATCTCTGCGACAATGGAGGCAAGTCCGCCCTCTACGGATTTGGCAAGGGCGTCAATTTGAGCGGTGTTGACCGCGCCGAGTTTTTGTCTTATCTCATTGAGGCTTTCTTCTATTGCCAGCAGACGTTCATTGGAGGCACGCATGTTGTCGTTGACGGCGTTGGCAATGTCCTTACTGACGCTGTCAAACATTGTGAAGAGCCTTGTTTCTAACTGAGTGGTAGTCTTTTTTACGACGCCGATTAACTGGTCGGCTATGGAGTCAGAAATGTGCTCAGACAGCGCCGACAATATATTTTTCGTTACAACATCAACATAATAATCGTTGTCCATGTCTCTTACCGCCCCTCCTGCCTCATCATTGGTTAATTTAGCAACAGTTTGCTTATAGATATTAATGTATGGGGCTTTGCGAAGTCAAATAATATTTCGTCATGTTAATTATCTCAAACAGATGGTTTTTTACGAAATCCACGTCGTCTGCAATGAGTCCTTTTTTGATACAACGCTGATATAGCTTGCTGTTGGAACATGATACTGAGAGGACAGCCAGCCTTTTGCCACATAATCGTAGCTCGTTTTACTTATTGAGAGCCTGCATCGCTTCTTTGCCCCCTATACATATGGCAATGGACTTCGTGTCCTGCGGATTTCATAGCCGCGGTTATATTAGGAAAGCCCTATGTGGAAGATGGAGGCGTTGCCCGACCCGACACTGAATTTGGGCACCGCGGCCAATATTTTCATACTACTATTCAAAATATTAGGATAGAACCCGTATAATTTAAGGGTGGGGCGTAACCACCGCCCCGCCCACAGAACAATCGCTGCCTGAGATTGGCTGGATAATCAAGCGTTTCCCAGCTATTTCCAACCGGCCTTCGCTTCGCACTCCTTCATTTCCGCAGGGTGCGATTTTTCCCACTGAGTAATGGATTTTGTTTCATTGTTATCCATCTTGCTGTTCATACATTCACAATACTTATAGACGACCTCTTCCTTTGCGCCTTCCTTCTTGTTGTCCTTAACACACTGGGCGACCCATTTGGTATCGTCAGCATCGGCAAATGCCTGGCTGCCTGTCATAACAAACGCAACAAGAAACAGAATAACCGTTAGTTTTCGCATCACACTCACCTCCTTCAAATATAAATTGTCTCCAAAGCACGGTATATAAACATAAAGCAAATCAACGCCTCAACACACACCCGCCAGTCGAGGATAAACAACCGCCGCACCCGCCATAATATGTCGCGCACCCCGCCCGTAACAACCCACCGCGTAAAAAAAGATACTAACGCCGACTGTGTCCGTTATGACGCTTTGGTCACGAAACACACTCAAGTTCACGTTCAAATACTTTATGAGGCAGTTTTACGTCTTTTGTAGAAATTAAACCCCTTTTAACCTCTACAATAGAAGGATTTAACGACTCGAAACGATCAATTAAATATCTGGCGGCGTCGCCGGGATTTATGACGTCGCCACAGGTAAAAATATCCACTGCGGCATAATTATACTCCGGCCACGTGTGGATG
>JADFYL010000155.1 GCA_015233045.1 Nitrospirota bacterium
TCATCTTAAACACAGCTCCGTTTGTCTTTCTGACAAACGTTCGTGGCACACCCCAATCAATAGCTTTATTATCCATTAAAATATTATAATCACCCCTGAACAAATGGCCGGATATAATAAGAAAGATACCCAAACCACCGGCGCTTTTCGGGCTGCTGACCTTGCCGCTGTCTGCCTTGTGCTCGCCGTCCTGGTGGTTTACCTGCCCGTGCGAAATTATGATTTTATCAGATATGACGATGAGAAATATGTCACCGAAAACGCGCAAGTCCTCAGAGGGTTGACGGCGGAGACAACCCTGTGGGCATTTAAGACGACGGAGATAGGGTTTTGGCAGCCGCTTTCGTGGCTTTCACACATGGTGGATGTCTCGGTGTTTGGCCTTAACGCCGGTGGGCATCACTTAGTTAATCTCTTGTTTCACGTTATTAACACCGTCATATTATTTTTTGCCTTTACCGCCTTAACAGTACCGGTGTGGCGTAGTGCCTTTGTGGCAGCGCTGTTTGCAGCTCATCCCATGCATGTGGAGTCTGTGGCGTGGATAGCCGAGCGAAAGGATGTGTTGAGCGGTTTTTTTTGGGTTATTGCCATGTGGGCCTATGCGTATTATGTCAGGAGGCCGTCGGCGGGGCGTTATATGGCCGTGTTGTGTTGTTTTATATTAGGGCTGATGTCAAAACCGATGATGGTAACGCTGCCCGTTGTGCTTCTGCTTTTAGATTACTGGCCGCTTGGGCGATTTTCAGAGACAGCCAACCGGGCTAAAAGAACGTTCGGCGCGTTAGTGCTTGAGAAATTGCCGATGTTTGGGCTTTCAATAGCCTCGGCGCTCATTACGTTTTTTACCGAGAAAGGCAGCAGGGCAATTGCGGCACCGCCGCTTGATGGACGTATTATAAACGCCGTCGTTTCATATGCCCTTTATATCAAAAAGATGTTTTACCCTGTGGGGCTTTCGGTTATATATCCAATGAGTAGCGGCGTTGCCTTGTGGCAAGTTGTCAGCGGTGCCTGCGTGATAGTAACCGTATCGGGCAGCGCGGTATGGTATATGAAGCGGTATCCCTATCTGTTTACGGGGTGGTTTTGGTTTCTCTGTGTGATGTTACCGTCAATAGGGATAGTGAAATTTGGGGCGATGGAATTTCAGGCGATGGCCGACAGATATACGTACATGCCATACGTGGGACTTTTTATGATAATAGCGATGGCAGTACCCAACAGTTGGCTAAAGACGCCGTCGAAGAGAAATGCCACCTCCGCAGCGGCAATTCTCGTGGTGATTGTCTGTATGGTTGCCTCCTCAATGCAGCTTCGGCACTGGCGCGATACCATTACGCTTTTTCGTCACGCTATCAGTGTAACGCAGCGTAACTATGTGGCGTATAATAATCTTGGCACGGCTTTGGCGATGAAGGGTCAGGACAATGCCTCCTATGCGGCATTTGAGATGGCCGCGTCCATAGAGCCTTCGTACAAGACGGCGTACATAAACATGGGAAACATACTGCTACAGAGGAATAAACCTCATGAGGCAATTAAAAATTACGAAAAAGCCATAGCAATTGACACTCAGCAGCCGGGGGCATATCATGGAATTGGCGTAGCCCTATTAGCAATGGGAAAAAGAGGCGAGGCCGCCGCGTATTTCGAAAAGGTCCTCGCCTTAGACCCGAATCATCAGGCAGCCAGACATTACCTGTCAACATTACGCCAGCGCGACGGTAAAAAGTAACCCTATGAGCAAAAATACGCCCTGCCGTAAATCAAAACCTGGCCTTATTGGTATATCCATCCCAGCCCTGATTGTCATCCTCACATTGTTTGTATATTCTGACGTAAGAACCTTTGAATTTCTGAATTATGATGATAATGTTCATATAACCCTTAATCAGCGCGTGACAACCGGCCTCGGCGTGGAAAACGTCCGCTGGGCATTTACTCACTCACACGATGGCAACTGGTATCCCCTCACGCTGCTTTCATATATGGCCACGGTTGCACTATTCGGGCTTAACCCCGCTGCCCATCACATGGTTGGGCTTATCATCCACATAATGAACTCAGTCCTGCTGTTTGCGCTCTTTTATCGGCTGACACAGGCACGGTGGCGAAGCGCCTTTGTCGCCCTGTTATTTGCCGTACATCCTATGCACGTTGAATCAGTTGCATGGATTTCAGAGCGGAAGGATGTCCTCAGTACATTTTTCGGATTTCTCGCCATAATGGTTTATACGTATTATGCCAAAAAGCCGACCGCCATCAAATACGTGGTCGTACTTTTGTGTTTTACATTCAGCCTTATGTCCAAGCCCATGCTGGTGACGCTGCCGTTTGTGCTTCTACTGCTTGACTTCTGGCCTTTGGGGCGTTTTGATATGGGTGCTAAACGGCTGTTATTAGAAAAAACCCCTCTCATTATTCTTTCTGTATTGTCATCAGTTATAACAATACAGGCACAAAGGACGTGGGGGGCGGTTGTCTCGCTTGAGTATCTTCCTCTCAGGATTCGTCTTGAGAATATACCCATGTCCTATCTTCGTTATATTACAAAACTGTTTGTTCCTGACAGGCTTGCCTTTTTTTACCCGATACCTGATGTCATACCCGTGTGGCAGACGGGCGTGTCGGTTATCGTCCTACTATCAATTTCTATAACTGCCGTTGTAATGGCAAGACGCCTTCCCTATGTATTTACCGGCTGGTTTTGGTACATAGTGACTCTTGTGCCGGTGATTGGGTTTGTGCAGGTGGGGTTACAGGCGATGGCTGACAGATATACGTACATACCATATGTCGGACTATTTGCCATAGCGGCAATGGCACCGCCATCCTCAATGTTTAGAATACCATATGGTAAACCCATCATCTCAATTGCCGCCGCCGTGGTGGTCATACTGTGTGCCGCGAGGTCAAAGGCGCAGGTTAGCTATTGGCACGACTCTGTAACCCTGTATGAACATGCCATTGAGGCAGGTGGCGATAACTTTATGGCGTACTATGGTTTGGGGACTGCCTTCTCTGTTGATGGCAAGGCAAACGAGGCGGCCACGGCCTTAAGGAAGTCCATCCTTATCAGACCGACATATGCGAAGGCCTATACGAATCTTGGGATGGTCTTGTTGTTTCAGCTTCAGAGGCCGGAGGAGGCTATTTCCTATTTTTATAAGGCTATTGAATTAGAACCGCGAAGCGCCAATGCCCAAAACGGAGCTGGTGCCGCCCTTGCGATGTTAAAACGTCCCCGCGACGCCGTCGCATACTTTGAGAAGGCGTTAGAGCTTGACCCCAATTTGGAGGAGGCGCGCAGGAATTTAGACCTCGCGCGGCGCGAAGCAGGCCTCTAATGTATTGAGTTACGGCATTCTCTTGTCCTTGTTCTTAATTTTTTTCCACTTATACCAGATGATTTCGTTGCTTCCAGAGGGGTAGATGAGGCGTTTAATTTTACGGTATGGGGCACCCCATATGCGGTTATACCAACTGTTGAAGCCGGTGCGACGCGCAAGGGACAGCTCATCGGCGGTCATCAACTGTGGCTGAAATCGTTTCTTATGCTTATAAATATGGTAAATATCTTCTCTGATGAGGCTGTCAAATATCCTGTCGCTTATACGGCCAAAGATTCCTGGCAGCGGCCTGAAGTATATGCTGACCTGGAAATCAATGAGATAGGGGCGCATGTCCTCGCCGACGATGATATTACCGAGTTTGTTGAGGTCAAGGTAAAATATACGCCGTTGATGCAGTTGTTCTATTATAGCCCACAGGGAGTCGAAAAATGTTTCGGAAAGTACACCCTTAAACTCGTGAAGCGTGGTGCCTTCGGCGAAGAGGTGAAAATATCCCCTCATACCAAAGCGAGGCCCAAGGGGTGGAATACCTTCTATGCCGTCAACCTTTTTATATATGCCGTACTCGCGGCGAGAAAAAAACACGGCCAGAGGACGCAGCAGCAGCCCGAATATAAACCGGAAGTCGGAGAGTTTTAATACATACCTGACACCGTCGCCGTCGTTTTTATATAACACGTTGACAGAAAAGAAGTCCTCCTTCAGTATTTTTTCATACCTGAAGACATCCCCGTTTATTTCTACCTGTGAAGGATATTTTTTGTCCATTGTTGGCTCTTGGCCGCCTATTATGACACAGATTGCCAACAGTAATCCAGTGGCCGGAGTACGCAAGCGCCGCCAACGAGCGGCAGCCCAAACGCAATAGATAAAACGTGGCAAGATTTACGGGGTGAAGGGGAGTTACTCCCCTTCGTCGTTAATCCTTAACCCTAGAACCGACATAGAGAAGCGAAAAGAGTTAAAAGCCCCCGTGCTTTA